>CAZJWP010000024.1:0-24556 GCA_964549745.1 uncultured bacterium
GATTGCATCCTGTTTGATGAATATTCATTTGCAAAAATAGAGGGAGTCATTCCGATCCCGATTTTCCTTGATTAATAGTTCTCATATAAATAGTTTTCATGCGAACTATTATTTGAATATGATGAACTACTCCAAACTCACTCACAGTTTGAATCCTGAATCAGCGGTGGCACTATGAATTATATTAAAAACAGTACCGGATTTTTAGTGGTACGCACCGCCCGATCCATGCGCAAAGCGCTGGAAGCCAAATTCGCCGAAGCCGGCATCACGGCTACCCAATTTATGGTCCTGGATACCTTGAAGGGCGAACAAGGATTGCCATTATCGGAAATCGGGAAAAAGATATATTTGGATAAACCGGCTATTACCGGGCTGGCCGACCGTCTGGAAAAGGACGGATTTGTGGAACGGCGCCGTTCATCCCACGATCGCCGGGTCATCCGGCTTCATATTACGGCCAAGGGGGAACAAGTGCATACCGAACTGGAACCTTTGGTTATCGCGGTAGACCGGGATTTAACCAAAGTGCTCGAATCAAAAGAATTATCCGCATTACGCAATGCTCTAAACCAAATCTGGACACATGCCGATGGAAACCTGGACTCCTGATTTTGCAACGTATGACGACGCAGTGGAAGCGTCCCGTACCCTGTTTGAAGACCTGAATTTCACCTATCCGCAAGAGTGGAAGGCGCGGGACGCTTCCCGAAGAATTATCGGTTATTTGCCGCTGTACATTCCACGGGAAATACCGGCAGCGCTCCACATGCTCCCGGTGGGGTTATTTGGCGCCGGTGACCGATTACAAGTGGTTCGCGGTGATGCTTTCTATCAATCCTACATTTGCCATTTGCCCCGGACAGTGGTGGAATTGGCCCTGGGCGGAAATCTGGATAACTTCGACGGATTTCTATTTCCGTCCATTTGCGATGTAATCCGCAATTTGTCCGGCATTTTCCGGATGAAAATGGGTGAACGATATGTGCGTTACGTGGACTATCCACAAAACTTCTCACCGGAAGTGGGTGGGACGTACTACCGTTCGGAACTGGATCGGCTGGTCCGGGATCTTGAAAATCTGAACGGATCCAAACTCACCGCTGAAAACCTGAATAAATCGATCGCCGACTACAATCTGAACCGGAAATTGTTACACCGTTTGGATCAGATCCGGTCCAATCGGCCGCATGTTATCTCCGCGACAGATTTTTATATGATTCGACGAGCCGGACAAGTCCTTGATGTGAAGGA
Organism: uncultured bacterium; assembly: GCA_964549745.1. GTDB lineage: Bacteria > Fidelibacterota > Marinisomatia > Marinisomatales > J089 > J089. The sequence continues at coordinate 1,255 of CAZJWP010000024.1, forward strand.
TTGCAATCGTTTCTGGCAACAGGTGATTGATCTGGCGGATATGGTGGACCGGGAACCGGAAGACAAAATCCGGGTGGTGGTTTCCGGCGCCTTCTGCGAGCAACCCCCGGTCGGACTGATCAAGACCATTGAAAACGCCGGTTGCTACATTGTCGAAGATGACTTCCAACTGGGACTGAAATGGTTCCGCGATGAAATTCCCGACGATACCGATGACCCGTTGAATGCTTTGGTGGATGCCTATATTCAGAAATCGCCATCGTCTTCGGCTGTGTACGCCACTCCGAAAGAAAAAGGTGGAGCGCTGTTGGATCAGGTCAAGGATCGCGATGCGGACGGTGTGATTTTCTGTGCACCCAGTTTTTGCGATCCGGCCTTGTTGGATCGACCGTTTCTTGAACAAGCGATGGATAAGAACCACGTCAATCATTTTTCATTTCAGTATCATGAAAATTTAGGACAATTCCATGTAATCAAAGAGCAGGCGGGGACCTTTGCGGACATGGTCAAACTGTGGGAGTGAGGGTATGAACAACCAAACGAAACCGGGAGAAGCTGAGGTCCAAAAAGAGAAAAGTATGGTCCGGCAAAAACAAATGCTGGCCGAACACTTTATGGAACTCTCCCAAGTGCGCGAAACACGAAAAAAAGTAGTCTACACTTTTGTGCCGGGAAACCTCACCGAACTGATCTACACTTTCGATATGCTACCGGTTTATCCCGAGATCAATGCGCTGCAATCCGGAATGCGGAAAAAATCTCATGATTACATCCGGGAAGCGGAAGACATGGGTTTCTCCGAAGACGTGTGTTCCTATGTGAAGTGTGACATCGGAATGATGCTCCAGGGGAATATCGGTCCTACCGGGCAGCAACTCCCGGACCCGGATATTTTACTTTTGAGCTACACCGGCTGCTTTGTCTTTATGAAGTGGTTTGAAAACCTGAAAGAACTCTATCCCAATGCCGAAATCGCCATGTTGCACATTCCGTACCAGGAAGCAGGACGGATCGAACCGGATGCGGTCACCTATATCAAGAAACAGTTGATCAACGATGTTATCCCCATATTTGAAAAAGTGAGCGGCGTTTCTTATTCGGAAGCGAAGCTGGCCGGGAAATTGGACCTGTCCTCACAGGCGGAAGATCTGATGATGGACGTATTCGACGCAGCCAGTCACAAACCGTCGCCAATCGACGCCTATTTTGGCGGTGTCTACTACATCGGCCCGATCTTCACTGCTTTCCGCGGAAGCGAAGGTTGCGTGGAATATTATCGCGATTTGGTCGCCGATGTGGATTACCGTGTGAAAAATAAATTGGGACCGCTGACACCGGACGGCTACATGAGGGATGAAAAATACCGGCTGGTGGTGGAAGGACCGCCGAACTGGACTCATTTTCGCAATTTCTGGAAGATTTTCTATGATCAGGGCGCTGTGTTTGTGGGGTCCAGTTACACCCGCGTAGGCGGCGTCTACGACGATGGTTTCCGCCATTCACCGGATGACCCGCTGAAAAGCCTGGCGGAATATTGTTTGGGTTGCTACACCAATCGGAATCTCCCGCAACGCATTGACCTGCTGGAGAAGTTCATTAAACAATATTCGGCGGATGGATTTCTGGTGAATTCCATCAAAAGCTGCAATTCTTTTTCCGCCGGTCAATTGGTCATGATGCGTGATCTGGAAGAGCGTTTGCAAATTCCCGTCGGTTTCATCGAAACCGATCTGGTGGATCCGCGCTATTATTCTTATTCCAATATCAAGAACCGGCTGGATTCCTTCTTTCAAATGCTGGATCAGCGGCAAACCGTACAAGTGTCCGATGAAATCCTCTCGGACGACGTTCTGGCTTGAGGAGGCGGATATGAAAGTATTTCTTGGCATTGATTTAGGTTCCACCACTTCCAAAGCCGTTTTCCTGGATGAACAGGAAAATATTTTGGGTCGCGGTATCACCAATACTCGTGCCAATTATGAAGTGGCCGCCGAGATTGCCCGGATGGAAGCGGAGTTCAATTCCCGTTTTACGCTCTTGCACCGTGAATTAAAATCCCGGACTAACGGTTCTGTGGACTGGTCCTCGATTTTTGAAAAATTGGATCATCGCTTTCATTACCTTCAGTTTAAAACCCGGTTTACCCGGCTCATGAAAGCCATGACGGAAACAGCTTCCGAAATTGAGGATCAAACCCAGCGTGCGGAAATTCTCAGAATTTTTTCATCGATCGCCGAACCGATCGAACGAACCGTTCGGGAACGTTTTGTTTCCGGTGATATTTCAAGTTCCTCCGAGTTTTTCCGCGATCTTTTTTCTGCCGTCTATTTGGACGTCATTCCTTCTGAAAATAAAAATTTATATGATCGAATGGTGGCCGTTTACGACCGGGCCATCACACCGGTGGAAAATACACTGATAACCTTCGACTTTGTAGACCTTATGGGCCAGGCGCTGGACTTGTTGTCTGATCTTGATGAAAAACTTCGCGATCAGATACTGAATCAACTGGAAAAAGTGAGCGCAATATCCCTGGAACCTACCGATTACGTGGGCACCGGCTACGGTCGCCAATTGCTACCATTCGATGAAAAGCACATAAAGTCGGAGATTTTGTGCCACGCCATGGGCGCCCACCATTTCTTCCCCAATACACGGACGGTTCTGGACATTGGCGGGCAGGACACCAAAGCGATCCAGGTAGACGAAAACGGATTGGTAACCAGCTTCCAGATGAACGATCGTTGTGCCGCCGGTTGCGGACGGTATCTGGGTTACATTGCGGATGAAATGAACATCAGCGTGGGTGAGCTGGGACCGCTGGCCATGAACGCTGAATTCGAATCCAATATTTGCAGCACTTGCACAGTCTTCGCCGGAGCGGAATTGCGGGAATACCTGAACCTGGGTGAGAAAAAGGAAAATATTTTAGCAGGACTTCATAAAGCTATCGTGCAGCGGGCCTTTTCGCTGCTGGCGCGATCCGGCGGTGTTCGAAATGAATTCACCTTCACCGGAGGCGTTGCCCGAAACGTAGCGGTGGTCAAATATGTGAAGGAACTAACCATTGCCAACTATGGCGGCATGACCATCAACAGTCATTGGGATTCAATCTTTATGGGGGCGCTGGGAGCGGCGATATTCAGTAACCGGAGGAAGGCATGAGCAAGACCCTTGGAATTGATGTAGGGAGCAGTTTCATCAAGATGGCATTGATGGAGTATTCCGATACACCAAAAGTCATGGAATTGGTGAACGAAAAGATCCGCAAGCGAAATCCCACCGAACTGATCTCCACCGTGATGGACGATCTATTGAGTCGTCACGGATTGAAATACGAAGATTTGATTTACGTGGCATCCACCGGCGAGGGGGAACAGGTCGCCCGGAAACGGGGCCACTTTTACAGCATGACGTCCCATGCCCGCGGCGCATATTTCGCGATGGAAAAAGTCCGGACGGTGGTCGATCTTGGCGCTTTGTTTTGCCGCGTGGTGACGCTTGAAAAAGGAGCCCGGGTCAAGAATTATTCCATGACCGGTCAGTGCGCATCCGGTTCGGGTCAGTTTTTAGAGAATATCACCCGTTATTTGGGCATTACGCTGGACGAGGTTGGCCCTCTTTCCCTGAAGTCCGGCGATCCGGCCAAAACCAGCGGTATTTGCGCAGTCCTGGCGGAAACCGATGTGATTAATATGGTCTCCCGCGGTATTCCCACCGAAGACATTGTGAAGGGAATTCATCAGTCCATCGCCCGGCGCGTAATCAAACTATTACGCAAATTGAAAGTGGAATCGCCGGTGGCGCTAACCGGCGGCCTGGCCCGGGATATTGGTCTGGTGGAAGCCATCCGGGAAATGCTGGGGGATTCCAACCTGGATTTGGAAGTCGTCCCTCTGGATAAGGGATATGCCGCCGGGGCGATTGGTGCGGCGCTGTGGGGCGGATTCCGGCACTACAAACTTTTGGAGGCGAATGCATGAAAGTGTATTCCAACCCGACTCCGCTACCCGATTATCCGCAAAACCTGGCTCTCATGGTCAAACAAAATGCTGCCAAATTCCAGGATCACGCAATTTACCAGGATATAGATGATGGACATTGCAATTCGCTATCCTGGACCGATTACTATTCTCACATTCGTACATTGCAACCGGCGTTGATTCATCTGGGAATTTCACCTGGTGATCGTGTTGCCATTCTTTCCCGGAATCGACGTGAAATGTTGGAGATCGAAATGGCCGTCATGGCCATGGGCGCCGTTTCTGTGCCCATATTCGCCGGTTATCCTCCGGCACAGACCGACCAGCTCACCCATTTCTGCGATCCGTCGGCGGTGGTTGTGGCTGATCAGGATCAGTTCGATAAATTGGACACACCGGACGCTTTTCCGACCATTATTCATTTCGATCCTATCGCCGGGCATGCCGCCAACCTGATTTCCTATGAATCACTGCTGAACCATCATGAACAGGCTGAGGAAATTATGGGTTCGGATGTGGACAGCGATACAATCTGTCTCATGATGTATACCTCCGGGACCATGGGGAAACCGAAATGTGTGCAACTGACCCACGGAAATATTCTTTCCCAGCAATCAGCCATGCGTGTTGAATGGCAACTGTCCGATAAAGATCGTTTCCTCAGCTATCTCCCATGGCACCACAGTTTCGGCGGCATTTTTGAGAAATACGCTGCTTTGTATAACGGCGCCACCTTGACGCTGGAAAGCGGATATGGGAAAAATATTGATGTTTTGCTGGATCACTGGAAAACGGTCAAACCGACGGTGTTTTTCAGCGTCCCCAAGATTTATCAGGAAATTATTGCGCGGATGTTTCAATCGCAGAAATTGGAATCCATTATTTTTCACGAGGGTCTGCGCTTCATCTTTACTGCCGCTGCTCCGCTTCCCAAAAATATTTCCGCGCAATTCGAATCCCGGAATGTGCCGGTTTACGAAGGGTGGGGACTGACGGAAACTTCGCCGTGTTGTACGGTCACCGATCCAAGCTTACCGCGTGTGCCGGGAATTGTCGGAAAACCCATTCCCGGTGTGAACATTGCTTTCGACAAAGACGGTGAAATTCTTATAAACGGTCCCAACGTGATGAAAGGCTACTATAAAAATCACGAAGAGAATGAACGGGTTTTCATGGAAGGGAACTGGTTTCGTACCGGCGATGTGGGAAAATACACTGACACTGGCGTCCAGCTCATCAGCCGGAAAGATCGCATCTTTAAGCTCAGCAATGCGGAGAAGGTCGTCCCGACGGAAATCGAAAGCGCAATCACAGAAGATTGCTTGTTTTTGAGTCATGCTTACCTGGCCGGAAGCGGTCGGGATTATCCTGTGGTGATCCTTTTCCCAAACAAAACACTTCTGGAACAAATCCCGGAAGAATCGAAGCTGAAACAGGGCTGCCGTTGTCCGCAAACGCTGGAAGAGTTTTCGTTTTGTCTGAGTAATTGTCTTTCTGAATTGAACCAGGCTCTGGAAGTAAAGTATTATCGTCCCCATGCCGCCATGCTTGTGGATCATGAATTGAGCATTGAAAACGAGGAACTCACGCCCTCCATGAAACTGGCGCCGAAAGTAGTGGGGAAGGCGTTCAAAGCCAATATTGACTACCTTTACGGTTCCGATAAAATGCCCAACGAAAAAGTATACGTTATTCAACTGGAACACTAAAATGCTAAATGTTCAAAAAGCCCTCAAAGGCGTTCTCACCGACTATTATAAGAATTTAACTTCGCCGGTGGCTTGGTGTACCAGCGCCGGACCGGCCGAAATTTTGCGAGCATTGGGATTCAAGGTCTATTTTCCGGAAAATCACGGCGCCATGCTGGGCGCATCGCGAACTGCGGAGCGATACATACCGCGGGCCCATCAGATGGGTTACCACGGAGAGATTTGCAGTTACCTTACCAGCGATATCGGCGCCTGGATGACGGGCGAAACACCATTGACCAAAGCGTATGGATTGGAATCCGTCCCCCAACCGGATTTGATCGTGTTCAATACGAACCAATGCCGGGAAGTGTCGGAATGGTTCAATTTCTACGGAGAAAAATACAATTGCCCGGTCTTTGGAATTTTCCCGCCACGCTATGTCGAAGAGATTCTCCCTGAACATTTGGATGATGTGTCCGCGCAGTTCGAACAATTAATCAAGTTAGGGGAATCGGTAATCGGCAAAACCATGACGGATTCGGCCATGAATGAAGTTTTGGAACTGAGCAGCAAGGGATCGTCGCTTTGGAAAAAAGTGCTGGGATCCACAAAAAAACATCCATCGCCAATTACTTTTTTTGACAGCACCATTCTCATGGCGCCGATTGTGGTCATGCGGGGAACCAGGGAATGCGTGGATTTCTACAAATTAGCACTCAGAGCACTGAAATTCGCGCCTCCGAAATACGCGGCCGTCCCAGGGGAAACCATCCGCCTCTACTGGGAAGGTATGCCGATTTGGGGTCGTCTTCGCAAACTGGCTGATTTTTTTATTGAAAATCAAACCGCCATTGTTGCTTCCACTTATTGTAACAGTTGGGTTTTCGATGATTTCGATACCACTGATCCGCTGAAATCCATGGCAATGGCCTACACGCAGATCTTCATCAACCGGGGCGAAAAATATAAACTCAAGACTATGATTGATATCATGGATGATTTTCAGGTGGACGGTGTGATCTTTCATGATTCCAAGACCTGTTTTAATAACAGTAACAACCGCTTTGGACTTCCGCGGAAAATCGCAGAAACCACCGATTACGAAACGGTCACTATCGACGGCGATCTGGTGGATATGCGCTTTCTGAGTGAAGGGCAGATGATGACCAAACTGGAAACTTTTATTGAGCAGCTTAAATCGAAAAAAGCAGCTATTCACGCATGACTCAAGGGGGAAAGATGAAAATTGGAGTGATCGGCATGGGGCCGGTCGGCAGTACGATGGCAGCACATTTACACAATTTTGGAGCGCAGGTCATTGCCTGCGATGTGAATCCGCATATAACAGATGCCATTACCAGTTCCGGGATTACACTCACGCATGCGATCGAGATGAAAGCGGAACAGGTTTCGGTCTGCCGCACGATTACCGGTCTAAAGATGTACGATCCGGATTTGGTGATAGTAGCGGTGAAAGCGCCGGTGATGGATATTGTTTTCAAAGAATTAAAGCAGATCGACAATGAGCGCATGATGGTTTTGTGCGCCCAAAACGGTATCGATAATGAAAAGCAGGCTGCCGAATATTTCAGCGAAGATCGGGTGATGCGAATGGTGATCAATTATGCCGGAAACATGTCCAACGGAAGCACCGTGTTTGTGAGCTTCTTTAACCCGCCCAATTACCTGGCTCCCATGACGGAAAAAGGGAAATCGGTTGCCGAAAAATTCGTCAGCATCCTGAATAAATCCGGACTGAAAACAGAACTGACCGATCACATTCAGGATCACGTCTGGGAAAAAGCGATTCTGAACTCCGCACTGAATGCAGTGTGTGCCATTACCCGGCGAACTATGAAGGATGTGATGGATTTTCCCAACACCCTGACTTTGGTGGAAGCGCTCCTGGATGAATCGATTCAAACCGCCCGGGCTTCCGGGATCAAATTGCCCGATAATTTTAAAGATTTCAGCATGACTTACCTGAAAAAAGCCGGTCATCATAAACCATCCATGCTGGCGGATATGGAAGCGGGGCGGAAAACCGAAGTGGACTGGTTGAATGGAAAAGTTGCTGTTTATGGAAAGATTTCCGGGAGTGACACGCCAATTAATGAGGCGCTGACTTCGATGGTGCATTTAATGGAATTTCCTTCACAGGCTCACACATAAGTTTCTCCCATGGCAGATCATTATCTAGGCGTTGATTTAGGTTCGTCTTACACCAAGTTTGTGGTGATTGATGACAAGGGTGATCTCTGTTTTTCGGAGGTAGTGAGAACCCTGACCCGGGACCGGAGCAAGTTTAATAATATTGTTGAGAAGATTAATACTAACTATAGCATTAACAAGAGTTGTTCAACCGGATATGGAAGAAATACTTACCCGGCAGACCTGAAAAAAACGGAGTTGATCTGTGCTTCCTCCGGAGTGTCCTTCAAAGTCCCGGATCAGGAAAAAACGATCCTGGATATTGGCGGGGAGGACATCAAGATCATTCGCTGCAAGGGAGACGGAACCGTGGTTCGATTTTCCATGAATGATAAATGTTCTGCCGGAACCGGCGCCTTTATCACCGAGATTGCGGAGCGCGCTGAACTGGATTTGAGCCAAATGAGCGCCATGGCCGAACAATCGGATTCCGAACGGCAGATCAACAGTTTTTGCACCGTGTTTGCCAAGTCAGAAATTCTGACCTGGATTTTTGACGGCACCTCGGATGAAGACATTGCCAGGGGGATTTATTTATCAATCGTGAACCGGGTCTGCAAACTACCGCTGACCCGAGAACTTCCGGTCTACTTATGCGGCGGGGTGATCGCGTATCATCCGTATTTGCAGGTTCTCTTGCAACGGGAACTGAATCTGGAGGTTCAGGTCGCACCTTACCCACAATATAGTGTGGCTTACGGCGCGGCTGTTTTAGCAAAAAAAGGAGTTTAAGATGGGGACAAAACGCATATTTGGCGCGGTTTATGACGAAATATTTTTAGTGAATGGCGCCCGGACGCCGTTTGGACGATTTTGCGGAACACTTGGGACAGTCAATCCTACCGATCTGGGTATTTCTGTATCCAAAGCAACCTTGGAGCGGTCCGGTGTTAAACCGGATGAGATCGATCACGTCGTGTTCGCCAACATTATTCAGTCCGGGTATGATGCTTTGTATTTGCCGCGGCACATTGGTCTTTATTGCGGAATTCCCGAGACCGTTCCGGCGCAACTGGTGCAACGAATTTGCGGTTCCGGTTTCGAATCGATCATCACCGGCTCAGAGAATATTATTCTGGGCAAAGCCGGGATAGTATTGGCCGGCGGTTCTGAAAATATGACCCTGGCGCCCACGTCTTCTTTCGGTAACCGATTGGGTTACCGGCTTGGCGCGGTGCAGTTCAAGGATATGTTGTGGGAAGGTCTCATGGATCCGGCATCCGGTTGCACCATGGGCGATACAGCCGAAAATTTGGCTGTAGAATACAAAATTTCACGGGAGGACGTGGATACGTTCGCATTGCGATCCCAATCGCTTGCCATTGCAGCCACACAGTCCGGTCGGTTGGCTGAGGAAATGATCACCATGAATTCCGGCATCCACGAACAGGAAGGATTGAAACCACGTAAATACCGGATGAATCCATCCCGGGCATCGTTGGATCACGATGAAAACATTCGCGAAACAACAGCAGATAAACTGGCGGCTCTGCCTCCGACTTTTGCGAAAGACGGTGTCCAGTCCGCCGGGAATTCCAGCGGTATTGTGGACGGTGCTTCGGCCGTAGTGGTCGCCTCCGGTTCGGAGGTGAAAACCAAAAGCCTAAAACCCCTGGCACGGATTGTAGCATCAGCTTCGGCCGGTGTTTCTCCGCGCATCATGGGTATCGGACCGGCTCCGGCGATCCGCAATGTTTTGGAGTTGGCCGGGATAAGCCAGGATGCCATTGGACTTTTTGAAATCAACGAAGCATTCGGAGCTCAGATTGTTGCCGTTGAACGTGAACTTAAGCTGGATCGGGAAACCCTGAATGTAAACGGCGGCGCCATTGCCCTCGGGCATCCGCTGGGAGCCACCGGAACACGATTAACCCACACTTTGGCCATCGAGATGCAGAAACGGAATGTGCAATACGGCATTGCGTCCGCCTGTATCGGCGGTGGACAGGGAACGGCCATCCTGCTCGAAAAGGTGGACGCATGATTCGCGGTTTCCAGATGACCGGTAAAGACCAACCTTTGGAACGTGTAGAACTGGAGACTCCCGATCTGAAAGAAGGCGAAGCGCTGGTCAAAGTGGCCGGTTGCGGTGTGTGTCATACGGATATCAGTTTTTGGCACTATGGCGTTCCGACCCGACATGAATTGCCGCTGATTCTGGGCCATGAAATTTCCGGGACCGTTGTACAGGGTTCGGACCGTTGGTTGAACAAAGCAGTAATCGTTCCGGCGGTTTTGCCATGCGGACATTGCGATCTGTGCCGGAGTGGACGAAGCAACATTTGTCAAAACCAGCAAATGCCGGGGAACGACTTTCACGGTGGTTTTGCCAATCATGTCGTTGTGCCTGAAAAATATTTGGCAGCCGTTCCGGATTCGCTGAACCAAAGCCATGATTTGGCGGAATTGGCCGTGATTGCCGACGCCGTGTCCACACCTTACCAGGTGGTGAAGAAAAGCGGCCTGGAAGCAGGCGATTTTGCCATTCTGATCGGGGTGGGCGGTATTGGTTTATATGCCGCTCAAATCGCAACGCTCACCGGCGCAGTCGTGTTGGCTATCGACATTGACGACCAAAAACTGGACCAGGTGCGTGATGTAGGTGTGGGACGAACGCTCAATACCAGGGGCATGGACATCCGATCCATTAAATCAGAAGTAAAGGCCATTGGCAGGGAATCAGGTGTGAGTCCGTACCAGTGGAAAATATTTGAACTGTCCGGAACCAAAGCCGGTCAGGAACTTGGGTTCGCACTTTTAGGAATTGCCGGAACGCTATCTATTGTTGGGTTTACATTAGACAAGCTGGAAGTCAGGCTCAGCAATCTTATGGCCTTTGATGCACAAGTTATTGGAACTTGGGGTTGCAAACCGGAACTGTATCCGGACGTTATCGATCTGGTGAATGAAGGCCGGATCAAGATCAAACCTTTTATTGAAACGCATCCGTTATCGGAAATCAACGACGTGTTCAATCAGGCAGTGAATAATCCCGGCCTTAAACGTCCGATTCTGATACCGGATTAAAATCTTTGAGGTCAACATGCCAAAATCAGAACTAGTGGATCACAATTTAGTCCAAACCAAATATCAGGAAATTATCTACGAATTACGACCCTGCCTGGACAAAGACGGTCAGGCCGTGGCTGGTTTGCACAATGCCTGGATTTTCCTGAATAATCCCGGTCAGTACAACTCCTATACAACTCAGGCGGTCAAAGAGATCATCCTGGCATTTCGGGAGGCATCCAATGATCGCTCTGTCGTGTCAGTCGTTTTCACTGCCGTGGGTGATCGGGCTTTCTGTACCGGCGGCAACACCAGGGAATATGCCGAGTATTATGCCGGACGCCCGCTGGAATACAAGCAGTACATGCGGCTTTTCAACGACATGATCACCTCCATTTTGCATTGCGACAAACCGGTGATCTGTCGTGTGAATGGCATGCGTATCGCCGGGGGACAGGAAATCGGCATGGCCTGTGATTTTTCCGTAGCCAGTGATCTGGCGGTTTTCGGCCAGGCCGGACCGAAACACGGCAGCGCGCCCGATGGCGGCAGTACCGATTTTCTGCATTTGTACGTAGGCATTGAACGAGCCATGCAAAGCAGTACGCTCTGCGAAATGTGGTCCGCCTACGAAGCGCTGTATTACGGACTCATCACTGCGGCAGTGCCCGTGTTGAAGGTGGGAAATCGGTTCGTCCCGAATCCGTTGGTTATTACGGATCGGTTTGTGGGTGAAACCGGCCAGATCGTTTATGGAAAGAAAAAAGCCGGTGAATTGATGGATCAGGCAAAGGAAATTTATAAGCAGGGCGCAATTGATCTGTCTCCTTTGGATAATGCCGTAAATGATTTGACAACGAAGTTCATGTACATGATGCCCGATTGTGTAAACAAAACATTGAACAGTCTGCGAAAAAAGAAATTGGAACACTGGAATAACAATGCCCAGACCAATCGGGACTGGCTCGCTCTGAATATGATGACTGAAGCTAAGGCGGGTTTTAGAGCTTTTAATGAAGGACCGAAAGGAAACCGGGAGGTGGACTTCATCAAACTTCGACAGAAACTGGCCAACGGTGAACCGTGGAGTGATGAATTGATCGAATCCATCTTGCCGGGATAGGACCAAGATGAAAGAATATCCCAAAGTCCAAACCGAAACCCGGCAAGACGGCCAAGCGCTGGAGATCGTCCTCAACGATCCCAAAGCGAACGTTCTTGATTCAATCATGATGGCGTCCATTTCGGAGGTATTGTCGGAAGCAGGACAGCAACAGGATTTAAAGTGCCTGATCTTTCGCGGAGCAGGTGACCACTTTTCATTTGGAGCCAGCGTTCCGGAGCATACCAAAGAAAATGCGCCCGAAATGCTGAAACAGTTTCATGGCTTATTCTATCAATTGGCGGATTTGGCGATCCCGACGGTCGCCATGATTTCCGGCCAATGTTTGGGCGGCGGATTTGAACTGGCGCTCATGTGTGATTTCATGTTTACCGACGAGAGCGCTTCCTGCGGCCAACCGGAAATCCGATTGGGTGTATTTGCACCGCCGGCGTCCCTGATCCTGCCATTGAAGATCGGTCAGGTAAAAGCAGAGGAAATCCTGCTTACCGGGAATCTGGTCAGTGGACAAACGCTGAAAGAGCTGGGATTGTGCATTGATGTATTTCCAAACCAGGAAGCGATGCAATCCGGCGGGAATGAGTGGATTTCCAAAAACCTGCTCCCCAAGAGCGCATCATCGTTGAAACGGGCCGTAAAAGCATCGCGGTGGCGATTCAATCGCCACCTGCGAAAACATTTGGCCGAACTGGAAAAATTTTACATCAACGACCTGATGAAGACCAAGGATGCCAATGAGGGTATTCGATCCTTTTTGGAGCGGAGAAAACCAAAATGGGGGAATTCATGACAATTGATACGGTAGGCATTATTGGCGCCGGAACCATGGGATCGGCGCTGGCACAAAAATTTGCCCAGGAAAACCTGAATGTGATTCTGATGGACCGTGAAACGCAATTCACCAATCGTGGGATGGATCTGATCCGGGGAACCTTAAAGGAGGGGCAGGACCGGGGCATATTTTCGGAGGAGCGCGTATCCGCGATTTTAGGGCGAATCACACCAACCACGGAACAACGCACACTCAACCAATGTGATCTCATTATCGAAGCGATTTTTGAAGATTTTGATGTGAAGAAGGACCTTTTTGAATCGCTTTCGAACCAAGTGCCGGACACCTGTATTTTAGCCTCTAATACGTCTTCGTTCGGTATTTCGGATCTGGCTCAGTTTGTGAAAAAACCGAAGCGCTTTGTGGGCCTGCATTTCTTCTATCACGCGGCCAAGAACCGGTTGGTGGAGATCATTCCCGGCGAACAGACCGATCCGGCCTTGATCGATACCATGTTTGCCTTTATGCAGCGTGTGGGAAAAGATCCTATCACCTGCAAAGATGCCAATGGTTTTGTGGTCAATCGCTTCTTCGTTCCCTGGCTCAATGAAGCCGTCCGTTTGCTGGAAGAAGGTGTGGCCGATGCCGGAACCATCGATTCAGCGGCATGCAAGGCCTTTGGGTGCGGCATGGGACCGTTTGCCCTGATGAATGCCACCGGCGTTCCGATTGCCCTCCACGCCGAAGAAACATTGGCGGAAGCCTTCGGGGAATTTTACGATCCGGCCAATGCTCTGGAAGCGCAGGTCGCTTTGGGAAATGATTGGCTTATTGAAGAAACCAAGCGTGCCGGTGAAGAAGCGAAACAAACCATTGAAAATCGACTCATTGGCAGCGTTATGCTGGTGAGCGCCCAACTCCTATCGGAAAAAGTGTGTACGGCCGGCGACCTGGATCGCGGAGCTGCCATTGGATTGCGTTGGCGAAAAACGCCTATCGTTTTAATGCAAAAATTGGGATGGGACAAAGCCTTCGAATTAATGCAACAGACCGGACAACCCTATGATGTTAAACCACCAAGGCGGCTTTCTGCTGAAGATTGGATTCCGGATTATGTGAGCACCTCCGTTAGAGGATCGGTAGGGCGCATCACATTTAACCGTCCCCAGGGAATGAATGCCCTGAATCCGCAGATAATGGATCAACTTGGGGATGCTTTTCACTCTCTGAATAATGATCCTTCTGTTAAAACCATTGTACTGACCGGTTCCGGAAAAGCTTTTGTGGCCGGGGCTGACATCAAGTTTTTTGTGGATCACATCAAACGGGGTACGATCCCGGAAATCGTGGAATTCACCCGGAAAGGGCAGGAGCTCTTCCGGGAAATTGATGAATCGGAGAAAAGGATTGTCGCCCTGGTGAACGGACTGGCCCTGGGCGGTGGGCTGGAATTGGCGCTGACAGCCGATAAGATCATTGCGCTGAAATCGGCCAAGTTTGCTTTCCCGGAAACCGGAATTGGGATCTACCCCGGACTGGGCGGAACGTCCCGGACCGTGAAGCGGGTCGGTAACGGGCTCACCCATTTTCTGGTGGGAACCGGACAAATGATTTCCGCAAAAGATGCCCTGGAAATGGGATTGGTGGACGCGGTGATCGGTTGGGACCAATTGGAAACGGCGCTGCAAAATCCGGAAAACTTTTTGGATAGAAACGAATCTGCCTCCGAAAAATGGGCTGAGATTGCCAAGTTATTTATTGCATCCCCAACCGATTTGCTGGAGAAACAGGATTTGAATGAAATCCAGCAAAAATTAGTGAAAAAACTTCGTTACAAGGCACCGGTGGCTCTGCGTGTTGCTCATGAACTCATCGCAGCGGATGCAGAACCGGAAGCGGAACTGGACCACCTGGAAATGATCTTCAAGACTGAAGACGCCCTGACCGGTCTTTCATCATTGCTTACCGGGGAACGTCCGGTGTTCAAGGGAGCGTAGATGTTCACCGGAAAAACTGTTCTGATCACGGGTGGTCTGAAAGGTATCGGTCGGGCGATCGCAGAGAAATTTGCCGAACGGCACGCCACGGTCTTTACACTGGATATATCGGACGACTCAGATTTGGACTTTCCGGGCAAATGGGTTCACGGCGATGTGAGCAGGTCCGTAGATGTGGAAAATTTTGTTAAACAGGCAAAGGACGAAACCGGACGGATTGATGTACTGGTGAACAATGCAGGAATCATCCGTGACGGCGCCATCTGGCATTTGTCGGAAGAAGATTTTGACCAAGTTTTGAATGTGAACCTAAAGGGTGCCTGGCTCATGAGCAAAACGGTGACGCCGATCCTTCGTGAACAGCGTTCCGGACGGATTGTGAACATCGCCTCCCGGGCCTGGCTGGGGAATTTTGGGCAGTCCAATTATTCAGCGTCCAAGGGCGGCATTGTGAGCCTGACTCGTGTTTTGGCTCTGGAACTGGCCAGCCGGAATGTGACCGTCAATACGGTGGCACCGGGACTGATTGACACAGAATTGACGCAAAATCTGGAACCGGATGTTTATCAGCAGTTGGTGAACAAGCAGCCGGGAAAAAAGGCCGGGAAACCGGAGGATGTGGCAGCTGCGGTGGTGTTTTTGGCATCGCCGGAAGCACAGTTTATTACGGGCCAGTGTTTGTATGTGGATGGAGGGCGCAGCATTGGCGCCGGTTAACGAAGGGATTATGTGATAGAAACAGCTTATCTGGTTGATGGTTGCCGCACACCGATTGGGTCCGCCCATCCGGAAAAAGGCGCTTTCAGACATGTTCGTGCCGATGAACTGACGGTCCGGGTTTTACAGGCGCTTCGGGTGCGAATGAATTTTGATCCCGCCGATATTGACGATTTTTATTTGGGCTGTGTCGGCCAGCATCTGGAACAGGGCAAAAACCTGGCGCGGCTCTCACTTTTACTGGCGGGCTGGCCGAATACGGTTCCCGCCAACACCATCAACCGTCTTTGCGGCTCCAGTTTTAGCGCTGTCCAATTTGCCGCCGATGCGATCCGCTCCGGGCGGATTTCTTTGGCCCTGGCCGGTGGTGTGGAACACATGACCCATGTTCCCATAACCGCCGCTTTGGATTACCATACCGACCTGTTCATGAATTCTGATTTTCAATGGACCAATATGGGGCTGACTGCGGAAAAACTTGCTGTGGATTATGACATTTCCAGAACTGAACAGGATCAGTTCACAATCGAAAGCAATGACCGCTATTTTTCAGCGTTGGAACGTGAATTTTACGATGATGAGGTCATCCCTGTTGAAACACCGGACGGAATGGTAACACGTGATCAACAACCGCGTCAATCCACACTGGAAAAACTGGCCACACTAAAAACACCCTTTAAGGAAGATGGAACAGTTACCGCCGCCAATGCTTCAGGAATTGGGGACGGTGCGGCCATGACCCTGATCGCTTCCGGAGTGGAAGTGGAAAAGCGGGGATTGAAACCGCTGGCAAAAATTATCGACGGAGTTTCGGTCGGGCTGAATCCGGAGGTCATGGGATTGGGGCCGGTCCCGGCGATTCAAAAATTACTGGAACGCAATCAACTTTCTTTAGAACAAATCGATGCGTTTGAGATCAATGAAGCCTTTGCCGTGCAGGTGATGGCCTGCCTGCGGGACTTGGACCTGACCATGAATAAAGTGAATATGCACGGAGGCGCTGTGGCTTTGGGTCATCCCCTGGGGATGTCCGGCGCCCGGATTATTTTAACGTTAGCACGAACCTTGGCTCATATCGACGGGCATCTTGGAATCGCCTCTATGTGCGTTGGACACGGGCAAGGCGTGGCCATGCTTTTGGAACGAGTGTAAAATGCGCGATGTAACGCTCACGATCAACGGATTTAAGCGAACCATACCGGTCCCGGAGTCCGAAATGCTGGCGGACACGCTTCGGGACAGGCTTTTCCTCACCGGAACCAAAAAAGGGTGCGATCAGGCTACCTGCGGAAGCTGCACGGTTTTGATTGACGGAAAACCGGTTCTCAGTTGCATCACGCCGACCGTTCGCTGTGAAGGTCAGATGGTGGAAACGATCGAAGGTGTGGCAAAGGGAGCCGAGTTACATCCGATTCAGAAACATTTGGTGAATCAACTGGGATTGCAGTGTGGTTTTTGCACACCGGGAATCGTTATGACTTCCAAAGCATTTTTGGCAGAACATCCGGATGCGGACCGGGAAGCGATCACGGAAGCGCTCTCCGGAAATGTGTGTCGTTGTACCGGGTATAAGAAAATCGTGGACGCAGTGGAATCGGCACAGAAGGAAATGGCGGGATGAGCGGCGCCATCGGTAAACGGACACCTTATGTGGAAGCGGTATCGAAAGTCACCGGGAAAGCTGCCTATGCAGCAGATTTCAACCGCAGCAATCAATGCTACCTGGCCTTTCTACGCAGTCCGCATGCCCATGCGCTGATCCAATCGATCAATACGTCTAAAGCGGAAGCGATGAACGGCGTTCGGCTTGTGATTACCGGAAAGGACTTGCCGACGACTTTTGGGGTTTTGCCGGTCAGTCAGGATGAAACCGCTCTGGCCGTGAATAAAGTCCGCTACCGGGGCGAAATGGTGGCAGCAGTGGTAGCGGAAACCAAAGCCATTGCCGAAGCAGCCTGTAAAAAGATTTCAGTTCAATATAAAGAGATCAAACCATTCTTCGATCCCAATGATTCTATAAGCGACTGCTCCGAAGAAGAACAAATCCACGCGAATGAAAAATTTCACAACAATGTTCATAAAATTGCCAAACTAAAGTTTAACGATCCGGAAGCAGCATTGGAAAACAGCCCTGTCCGGGTAACGCGAAAATTTAAATTTGCAGGATTGAACCATGGATTTACAGAGCCAATGGCGACCCTGGCTTATTGGGACGAGGAAGAAGCACTTACTTTAATCAGCGCAACCCAAGTCCCGCATTATTTGCAGTTAACGATTTCACGAGTGTTGGACTTACCCTTGCACAAAATCCGGGTGATAAAACCAGTGCTAGGCGGTGGATTCGGAGGAAAAAGTGATCCGTTTCCCCACGAAATGATTTCAGCTTACGCGGCCATGAAACTGCATCGCCCGGTAAAATGTGAACTGGATCGGGAAGGTGTGTTTCTCAACAACCACGGACGCCATCCCACGGAAATGGAACTTTCCATTGGCGCAGACAAAGACGGCAAACTGTCCGGCCTGAACGCACACATCCTGATTGATGGCGGCGCTTACGGAAGTTTTGGCGTGGTAACGGCGTATTATAACGGCGTGCTGCTCCAGGGGCCGTATCGCATTGACCGGTTTGGTTTTGACACAATGCGGGCGTACACCAATAAGCCGCAATGCGGCGCCATGCGCGGACACGGTGCTGTCAATCCCCGGTTTGCCATGGAAGTGGCGCTGGACATTATGGCGGAAGAATTGAAGCTGGATCCCTGCGATTTGCGGGAAAAGAATTTCCTTCCGGCGGACACGTTGACGGTGGGGCAGTTGCGGATCACCAGCAACGGTGTGGCCGATTGTTTGCGGACTGTGCGTCAAAAGTCGGGTTGGGATCAAAAATTCAGGAAATTGCCCTACGGCCGGGGGCTTGGCGTTGCCTGCGGATTTTTCATCAGCGGGAGCGCTTTGGCGATTCATTGGACGGAATATCCTCAAACGGTTGTGCACGCCAAACTGGACTTCGACGGCCGGATCGTTTTATTCAGCGGCGCCAGCGATATCGGACAAGGCAGTGACACCGTTCTGACGCAAATCGCTGCTCACGAAATGGGTATTTCCCTGGATCGAGTGCAGGTCCATACGGCCGATACAAAATTATCGCCAGTGGATTTGGGAAGTTATTCCAGCCGCGTCACTTTTATGATGGGGAACGCGGCCAAATCGGCCATCGAACGGATGCGGGAAGAAATGATCAAAGCGATCCTGAAGAAACACCCGGAAGCGGGTGGCGAGTTGACCTTCGGCGGCGGCCGGGTAAAAGACCGTTCCGGAAAAATTGATTTATCGTGGGACGAGGCGGTGACCATCGCCATGGCGGGACGGGGATCGATCATGACCACGGGCTATTATGTATCGCCCAAAATGGGTGGAGATTTCAAAGGGGCGGGAGCCGGGTTGAGTCCGGCGTATAGTTTTGGCGCTTTCATCAGCGAAGTGACCGTCGATCCCGAAACCGGGTTGGTGAAGGTAGAAAAAATTTGGGGCGCTCACGATTGCGGAAAAGCGCTCAATCCCATGGCCGTAGAAGGGCAAATTGAGGGCAGCATCCACATGGGCGTGGGACAGGCGTTGTCGGAGGAATTGGTATACGCCGACGGGCGTATCATGAACCCCACTTTTCTGGATTATAAGATTCCAACCCCGCTGGATACGCCGGAGATGGATGTGTCGATTATCGAATCGG
Source organism: uncultured bacterium (assembly GCA_964549745.1). GTDB lineage: Bacteria > Fidelibacterota > Marinisomatia > Marinisomatales > J089 > J089. The sequence continues at coordinate 20,488 of CAZJWP010000024.1, forward strand.
ATGACAGGGAGGGACCCTACGGCGCGAAAGAAGCGGGGGAGGGTCCCATTCATCCGGTAATTCCGTCGATCGGGAATGCGATTTATGATGCGGTGGGCGTGCGTTTGTACGATCTCCCCATGACACCGGCCAAAGTATTGGCAGCGCTTGACGAAAAGGCGGTGAAATGAACTATTTTCTTCCGGAGACAATCCAGGATGCCGTTGAGCTTGCAGGTAGCCGGAAGCAATCCATGTTTTTTGCCGGTGGGACCGATCTCCAGGTGCTGATCAAACAGAAACTGGAATGGCCAGACTCAGTGATTGATCTGAGCCGGGTTCGGGAGTTACGGGAAATCCGTTTTTCGGAGGATGGTGGATTGCGCCTGGGAGCCTTGGTTACCCTTGCGGAGTTGGCGGAGCATTCGGAGGTCGTGAAACGATTTCCACTGATTGCAGAAGCGGCGGAATCGATTGCTTCACCGGTGATCCGGGAGTCGGCGACGGTGGGCGGCAACCTGCTGGTGGACAATCGCTGCACCTTTTACAATCAATCGGAGGATTGGCGGATTTCCATGGGTTCCTGCCTGAGAGATGCGGGGGATGTTTGTCAGGTCACGGGAGTGAAAGGAAACTGCTATTCACGGAACGTGTCCGATCTGGCGCCGGCGTTAATTGCGTTAAAGGCCAAAGTAACTTTGGTCAGAAAATCAGGCCAACGCACAGTTCCTTTGGAATCGTTGTACGGGGCAGATGGTTTGCTACCTTTACCGGGACTCCGAAAAGGCGAACTGTTAGCGGAAATTCAAGTCCCAATGTTAGATGGGAAAACATGGTTTCGGAAACTACGGATCCGGAGGTCCATCGATTATTCTTCACTGACGATCGCCGCCGTGAAAAATCACGATGGTTCATTCAGGATATGCGCCAACGCTATATCCATGTCCCCGGTCTGGCTGGAGGGAAATATACACGAGATGAGTCGGGATGATATCATCGGTCATTTCAGGAAAAGATGCAAGACGGTGGACAACGATTTGATGCCCTTGAAGTACAGGCGGGAAATGTTGTTTAGGTGGCTAAAGATTTTCCTGACCGAATGATTCTTCCGGGAGTGATGGAGTGGTGGAAGGCCGACCCTTTGTTGTTTTTTAGCCGCTCGTCGATCTGCTTGTATTTATCGGCCATATACATTATTAAATCCCTCGTGCCCCTTTTTGAAAAGGGAGACTTTGCCAGTCGTGCTCAAAATGTAGCGGCATCATACTATAATTTTGGGGAGAGGCATTGTCTTTTTTCCTGCAAGGAGAGAACACAAGCGGGGTCGTGGATTTTGCAATATTACGTTCAACTTAAACTTCCGCTATATTATGTCAACCACCTCTGGCACCTTCTGAAGGGGAAAAGAATTCGGAGCAACTCCGACTTTGCATTGGATCACTTTGAACGTCGTCTTCACCATATACTTGCGCAGGAATAACCAAAGCCGGAAAGATTGAACCGGATCCATTGCGAACGTGATGACCCCGTTTTTGTCATTGCGATGAACGAACGAAGAGAGTGACTAAGCAATCTGCTTTTGATTGTGACCCGCATAGGTTGTCAGGACAGAAGATTCGTGCTTCAATCCACAAGCACCCGGATGGATCGGGATGCAATGAAGGTTTTGTTATGCATATAAACAGTGTATATTATGCATAGTAATATTGGAGAATATGCATGAGAACAACACTCGATCTTCCTGAAAAACTCGTCAATGAAGCTTTGAAAGCCACGCACAGTAAAACAAAAACCGAATTGATTAAGTATGCGTTGGAAAACATTATCCAACAGAATAGAATTTCAGAACTTAAACATTATCGTGGAAAACTGGATTTGGATATTAACCTGGACGAACTTCGGATACGAAAATGAAAATTTTAGTCGATAGTTCCGTATGGATCGACTATTTCAAAGGCGGTGAAGGATCAGAAAGTTTGGATCAGTTCATTGAAGAAAACCTAATCTGTATTAATAAACTGATCCTTGCGGAGGTTGTCCCACTCTTGAAAATCCGCAAACAGAAAAAACTGATATCACTCCTGAATCAGATTCGGCAAATCCCCATAGAAATTGATTGGGATAAAATTATCGCTTACCGGATATTGTGTCTTCAAAATGGAATAAATAAGGTGGGGATACCTGATTTAATCATTGTTGACAATGTTATACAAAATAATGTTGCCCTTTATACGCTGGATAGACATTTTGGGTTGATCAGTCAGTATGTTGATCTTTTTGTAGTTCCATAGTTTGACGTTTATCCGCACGTATTTGTAAAACAACCTGTTCGGCAGTAAATTTATACAGATTTATTTTGGGTATTTAATGGTGACTATATATTTGATAAGGTGTGTAATCAGAAAGGGGGCGGAATGAAAAATCTGATCATAGCCTTGGGGATTTTTAGTCTGGGATTTGGACAGGATGCTTATCCGTATGCAATCGTTAATGGGGATACAGTTGAATTTGGAATGATGGAATTAAATCGGAACTGCGGCGCCTTGTTTGTTATGGATGCAATTCTGGAAGATTCGATATTCACAATTACGGCTACGGATACCGGAGATCTGGCATTCTGTTATTGTACATTCGATGTAAATATTATTGTTTATGGTATTGAACCAGGGAATTATACCGCTCAATTCTACACCTATGATTTATCCGGAATGATGGATTCACTCCAGAACTGGCTGTTGGACACGACATACGTTGGGCAGGTTTCCTTTACCGTGTCCGGAAATGGAACAAGTCCGGTGGTACTCTCAAGTAACCAAACTGACTGTTATTTTATTGAATCTGAGCCGGAAAACCTGCCAAATAAATTTGTTCTCTTTAATGCTTACCCCAATCCATTTAACAGCACCACAACAATTGCTTTTCAATTACCTGAGAGCGGGATTGTGAATCTCTCAATTTATGATATCAACGGGAGATTGGTAGAAAACCTGATCAACCGGTATACCGGGATGGGAAGCCATAGGATCAATTGGAATGCCGGTGAATTTGCGAGTGGGATTTATCTCATCAAACTAACGACGGAAATCGGAACGAAAAGCCGGAAGATTTTATTGCTTAAATAGCCGGACGGAAAAAATCAATCGGTGATGTGTTTGTCCATCCATTCATAAAGCGGCTTCATTTTCGTCCACACATTCAGGCAATAGGGGATGAGCTCCGCTGAATAAAATTCCTTTGGCAGGGAAGCGGAGTACTTGAAGTAGAGTGTGTTAAGTAACAGGAGTCGTTCACGGTCCGGGGGACAGTCGTATCCGGACGGAATCCGCTTATAATGGGGTTCACTCATTCCAAATCCCTGCTTTTTCCCGTCCTTCAGGACCTTTACAATGGCGGAACCTGATTTGTCATCCGCAACTGCTTCCCGGTATTGATCGAGTTTATCCTTTTCGATTCTCCACAGACCGCAAAACAGGTTCAATTCCGGTGGTTCAAAATGGAAATAGAATCCCGGACCTTCCATCTTTTTACGGATGTTATTCCAGAACAGAATTCCCATGTGTGTTTTATACGGCGTTTTATCCTTACTGAAACGCACATCGCGATGAATGCGGAAGATGGATCCGGAGCCGTTCAAACGCGGGTCGCCGCCGACTTCAGGTGCAATCTGTTTGAGAGCGCCATCCATATCCATCACAAAGTCCTGCGACCTTTGCTGGACATCGGTTTGAAACACCTTTTTATTTTTCTCAAACCATTGCTTATTGTTATTTGCTTTAATTTCGTTGAAAAAGCGGAACGTCTCTTCCGTATATCCGGTGAATTGTCCCATGATTGCCTCAAACTAATTGGCAAAAGTTTAAACGAAAGTGAGATGGAAAAACAAGAATTGGAGTGATGGAGTATTTGAGAAGTGAAGTAAGGAAGGCCTTTTTTGTCGGGTTTTCAGCCGCCCTTCGATCCGTTTCCGCTGTTTTTCGCCACGCTGGACGGGCAAGTTCAAGGTGACAGTTAATAATAATAAAATTGAGAATTGCACATTTATCCCGATATAGAGAAAACCACGGTCTATGGCCGTGGTTGAATCATTTTTA
>CAZJWP010000025.1:0-24428 GCA_964549745.1 uncultured bacterium
GTTTTATCTTTTCCTTTTGCTGTTAAAATGATGCCGGTTAATATTTTCATAATCGATTGAATTACGATGAATAACTCCTTCTGCTCCGAATTCGTTTCTATATATTTGCTCTGAATCAAAACAAATTTAAGAGAAAACTGTGACCCCTTTTTTAAAAGTACAGAAAATTATGGACGCAACCCGATCTCATTTTTCATTCTCCACCTCCTATATCCTGGACCAATTATCATACATTCAAAATACATAATCCAAGATCTATGATTATTCTCGCAGCTCCGCCACCTGAGTCCCGAAAATCAATCGTTTAATTTAACTGCTATCACGATGGCCGGGAAGTGGAATGTCAGTCGATAAATCGAGCAAGTTCACCGATCACTTTTTGGACCTGAATAATGAACCACCGTTATTTTTTAGAAACATCTTAGCGTAGAATTCTATCATTTCAATCGAAGTAGTACATTCACAATATCTTCTGATACTGAATATCTATGTTTGTCCATCTGAACACCCACTCTGTTTTTTCGCCAATGCGAGGAACAGCAACCCAGCAAGCACTGCTTTCAGCGGCCCGGAAAGCAAAAATGGATTTCCTGGCTCTAACGGAAGTGAACGGGCTTTGGGGGTTTATTCGCTTCGTACAACACGCCCGCGCAGCCGGGATTAAACCGATTGCCGGAGCCAATCTTCTCTTACCGAATGTTGATCTTATCCTGTTAGTGGAAAATCAAACCGGCTACGAAAATCTTTGCCATATTCTATCTGCCGTTCATGACGATATCAACATTCCGGTCACATCACTTTTAGAGAACCATAGAACCGGATTGTTTTTCCTTTCTCATCAGGAAAGTGTTTTGGAAACACTAATTACGATTATTCCAAAATCACATCTGTTTGTAGAGCTGCGTCCGGGAATGGATGAGTCTGTCGCAAAACGGTTTGCATCCGTTTTTAACCTTGAATTGGTCGCTACCGGAGACGTGTACTTTCTGGCGCCGGATGATCAGCCGGTGCATAAGGTGCTTAGAGCAATTGAGAAAAACACGACCATACAGGCATTGGATCCGGTTGAATTCAAGTCGGCTGATCATTGGTTCCGCCAGGAGGCGGATATGCATCAACGTTTCCCCAACAGCCGGGAAGCAATCGAAAATACGTATCGCCTGGCGGAACGCTGCAAGACCGACTGGTCCTACACCAAAACCATTTTCCCGGGACTCTCACCCGATAAGATCAAGCGCGCCAGCCGAAAACTGGAAGAGTCGGTCTTGGCCGGCGCCAGAAAACGTTACGGTAAGATCACCCCTAAAATCGAAAAACGCATCCGCTACGAATTGGGCCTTGTTTCCCAAAAGGGTTTCGCACCTTATTTTCTGATCGTCCGGGATATTGTGGCTCAAAGCCGTGCCACGATTGGCCGTGGTTCCGCTGCAGCATCGATTATCAGCTATTGTCTGTTTATTACCCAGGTGGACCCCATCCGTTACCATCTCCAGATGGAACGCTTCATCCATCCGGAACGGGAAAATATGCCGGACATTGATGTGGATTTTCCCTGGGACGAACGCGATAACATTCTCGATTACATTTTCAATAAATACGGTCGAAACCGGGCTGTCATGGTTTCCGATCAGGTTTTTCTACGTCCCCGTTCTGCCATCCGTGAAGTGGGAAAAGTATTCGGATTGTCCAACGAAGAGATCAAAAGCATCACCAAACGCATTGGCTACCAGCGTTCGCGAACCGGCCTGCTCAACTGGATTCGAACCGATCCACGATTCGCTAAAGCGCATTTGGACGATACGTTAACTCAGGTTTTGGAACTGAGCGAAAAAGCGGTCGGAGCTTTCCGGAATTCTTCCGTTCACCCCGGAGGTGTGGTGATTGTTCCCGACGATATACGAAAAACCGTTCCGGTTTTAATGGCTCCAAAAGGTGTTCAAATCACCGAATGGGAAAAAGATCAGGTGGAAGATTCGGGTCTTCTGAAAATTGATATTCTGGGCAATCGAAGTTTGGCTGTTGTCAGAGATACGATTCGTCAATTGAACGAGTTTTATGGCGAACAAGCCACAACCAGTCAATATATGAATTACCACAAAATCCAGCCGGTTGGTGATCCAAAAACCAAAGCTCTGATGAAAGCCGGTCGAACCATGGGCGTATTCTACATTGAAAGCCCGGCTACAAGACAACTCCTGGCCAAGGCGGGTGTGGTGGATTTTGAACATGTGGTCATCTATTCATCTATCATACGGCCTGCGGCGAACCGGTTTACCAATTTGATGCTGGAACGCATCCACGGAAAACCCTGGAAAGCCTTGCATTCCGACCTGGAGTTTTTGAACGAAAGTTATGGGATCATGGTTTACGAAGAACAGGTGTCTTTGACAGCGAGAGTATTGGCCGGATTCAGCTACGCCGAATCAGATGCACTTCGAAAAACTTTAGGCCGTGATTCCTTGCAGGGATTGATACCCAAATGGAAAGCCAAGTATACAAAAAATGCCAAAAAACGTGGATATAACGCAGAGTTAATTGAAGCAACCTGGGATATGATTGCTTCATTTGTGGGCTATTCCTTTTGCAAACCGCATTCCGCTTCCTATGCAATGCTGTCTTTTACCTGTGCTTATTTGAAGGCCCATTATCCCGCGGAATTCCTGGCGGCTGTCATTACAAACCAGGGTGGATTTTATTCGTCTTACGCTTACTTAAGCGAAGCCCGGCGCTTTGGCATCCGCATTCTTCCGCCGGATATTAATCTAAGTCAAAGAGAACATCGGGGACGGAAAAAAAAGTTGCGCATGGGATTCATGAGCATTCGTGCGCTTAGCGGTGACGCTATTCAATCGGTGCTGAAAGCCCGGAAGAACAGACCGTTCAAAAGTTTGTCCGATTTCCTGATGCGTGTTGATCTTGATCTTTCCGATGCCATGGCACTCACCAAAGCCGGGTGTTTTTCGGCGTTGGAGCCGCAATTGACTCACAAGGAAATCTCATACCGGATTGCCCATTATTATATGGCGGACCGCAAAAATAACGACAAACCTCTGGAACCTCTCACATCCGCTCCAACAAAGACACCCTTGACGGATGAAGAAAAGCGCCGGTTGGAAATCGAAAGTTTCGGTTACCCGATTTCGACCCATCCGCTGGAAACTTACCTCCCTCAATTGAAGGGATTGACTCAAAAGGCCGAGGATATTCCAAAGTTTGTGGGAAAATCCATCACGCTGGCCGGAGTGTACATCACCCGGAAAACAACGGCGACCCGCCAACGGGATCCCATGGAATTTTTAACATTGGAAGACGAAACCGATATTTATGAATGCGTTCTGTTTCCGGATGTCTACCGGAAATTCGGTGACTTATTGCTGTGGGAAACCTTATTTATCGTGCGCGGAAAAGTGGAAGAATCCTTTGGTGTACAAACGATTACAATCGAAAAATTGGGCAGCCTGCCCACCATGCTCCGAAAAATGGGACAACAGACCACACAGGATGAATCCCTGGAAGGTTTGCGTTCGGAAACCAAGCCGTTTGATGGATAAGTGGAATGGGGAAATGGAGTATTGGAGTGATGGAATCGGGGGGTAGTATTTTCTATCGAAATATATCCTAAATCCGTCTTCGTTCGTCTCGCTCCTTAATTATCCGGCGCAACCGAACGCCGGACAAGTCTTCAATTTTAAATCTACCCGCTTTGTCCCACTAATTTGGAAAACGCGGAGACTGATTGATGACTCTTTAACGCAGCCGCTGACCTGAGGCTGGACAGTCCGTGCTGGTTCCGAACTGCATCCAGCGATTGTGAAAGGCGCAGCATCTTCGGATCCACCGGCTGAAACAGGTCCAGTTGATGAGCATAAGCCTGAAAATCCCAGGCGTCCAGTAGAAGCGTCCGAACCCGGTTTCGCCGGTTGTTTGCCCGAAGGAAAAGCCGTTCGCAGGCGCGAAGAACGGAAGCATCATCATTGGCATGAGTCGAACCGGTGTGACTTCGCAGAAAACCATCCGTGTAATGAATCTCCAGGCGCACTTTTCGGGCGATCTGTTGCCGCTTCCGAAGCGCATACGCCAATTGCTCCCCCAAAGCATGGACCGTAACCATCAGTGCATCCACATCATTGGTATCGCAGGGAAGCACAATCTGCTCAGTGACGTGATCCCGTTGCCGTGGCGGACGGACGGCGGAGGTATCCTCACCATGGGATTCCCGGGTTAAACGCCGGCTGTGGTCGCCGAATAGAATTCGCGCTTCTGCGGGCACATCGGTAATGAGCTGGATTTGCTGCACCCGGTCCAGAAATAAAAAGTGGATGATCTTTTTCACCGGTGGTTCGTGCACCGTAGGCAGTACCGGCGTGTTCAGCGGCGCCAGGAAGCGAATTTCATCGCCCGGCGGGATCTGAAAAACCGGCTCAGGAATCACGGTAGTGGAAATCCGGCTGACCAGTTTGTTGGTGCTGATGCCCACCAACCCGGCCAGGTTGGTTTTGTCACCCACCGCGCGGGTAATCAGGCTTCCGGCTTGTTTAATGCTGGGATACAGATGATCCATGCCGGACATATCCAGGTAGAACCGGCCGAAACCGGACGCTTCCACCAGCGGCGTGAAGGTGGACAGATTCTGATACAGATAACGGTTAAGCCGGGCGTAAAGGCTGTGGTTGTAGGGCAGAAGCAGAACGCCGTGCGCCATATTCCGCGCCAGGGAAACCCGCATGCCGCGATATAAACCCTCCTCCCGGGCCTCCCGGGAAAGGGCCATGACCGTGCCATCGGGATGATGAGACGAAATGATCGCCAGCGGCCGGGTTCGCAGCGCGGAATCCAGCATGCGCTCGGTCTGGAGTTCGAAGTCCCGAAGGCGCAAGTGAAAGATGGAGCGGGACATGAAACAGGATCAGTACTCCCGGAATGAATAAAGCACAACCCCGTTGATCTCAAACTGATCCTGGCTCCCCACCTGAATGACGGGATAATTGGGATTCCGCGGATGCAGTTCCACGTGGTCGGAGCGAGGGACAAAGCGCTTCAGGGTGGCTTCACCATTCACCAGGGCCACCACGGCCTGTCCCGGCTGAGCCGATCGGGTTTTCCGGACGATGATGTAATCGCCGTCCTCAATATTGTCATCGATCATGGAATCGCCTTTTACCCGAAGCACAAAATTGTCCGGATGAACGAAGGGCATGGGCACATGGATGGATTCGGGGTTTTCCAGCGCTTCGATGGGCGCACCGGCAGCGATCAGACCCAGGAGGGGTAAACGGGCGGTGGCGGTGGATTCCGCACGGGCGTGCTCCGAGGTGAGGGTTAAAGCCCGTTTACCATTGGGTCCTTTGGCCCGGTCCAGATGACCGGACTCGGTGAGCGTTTTGACGTACCAGTTCACCGTCCCAAGGGACGAAAAGTTCAACGCATTCATGATCTCCGTATAAGACGGCGGCTGGTCGTTCTTCAGGGAATAACGGTGGACAAAGTCCAAAAATTGGCGCTGTTTGGGCGATAAAGGTCTGGGCATGGCGTACTCGTAAGTTACTCGTAAGAATATTACGAAGATTTTGAACGGCAGGCAAGAAATTTTGATGCAATACGTAATATGATTCTCCGAAAACACCTTATCAACGGGTGTTGGAATCATCATTTATCACTAAAACAGATAAGCAGGCCCTCATTGAACTGTATTGTAATCTCAATCCTTTTACATTAAGTGCAACAGTCAATTGTAAAGCGAAACAATTCCTGGCACAAACCAGATCCGTTCAACTAGATCCGGATATCAATACTGTTGCTTAATTTTAGTAACATTCTATTTTGAGGCAATGAATCGTTTCATCCATCCGGTGAAGAGGACATTGCAAGTGATGAAAGCGACAGTTAACGAATTCCGGATCAGGCACGGGGAAAAGTTAAAATGAATGTGGTTCCCCTACCCTTTTGACTGTGTATTCCAATGGAAACATGATTTAAATCCAGGTAGCGTTTGGTAAGCGCCAGACCAAGCCCAATCCCCTGGAATCGTTTGGTATATCCCATACTTTCCTGAGTGAAAGAATCGAATAATTCTTTCTGATAATCCTCCGAAATACCGACCCCGGTATCGCGGATTCTTAACACAATGTCCTTATTCTTTTCGGTCAAATCAACGCTGACACTTCCCTCTTTTGTGTACTTGATTGCATTGTCCAATAAGTGATTCAAAGACTGCTCAATGCAATATTTATCCGCCTTTATTTCTGCATCCCGGATATCGGAATTAAATTGAAGATTCAGCTTTTTTTCGTTCGCCATTGACCGCATTTGCCCAAGAATATTTTCCGCCATGTCATTCAGGTTAAATCGCTCCGTTTTAAGATGATAGCCCAATGCCTCAATTTGGGACATGTCCAGAATGCTATGGATGGTTTTCAACAAGCGTTCCGTGCTCATGTGAATATAATCAAAAAATTGTTGTTCCTCAGGAGCCAACTTGTCACCAACTGCCATTTGAATTAAATCCGAGTAACCCACAATAGCATTCAAAGGAGTTCGGATTTCATGAGACATGTTCGACAAGAACAAGGATTTTAATCTTTCGGATTTCCGGGAAGCTTCAAATAGCCGGGCATTTTGAATCGCGGCAGCGCTGATATCGGCCAGGTTTTCGAAAAAGCCCAAATCTTCAGGATAAAACTCCGCGGTTCCCCGTTTGCTCAACGTCATCACGCCAATGACTTCATCCTTCAATTTCAACGGTGCGCACATGAGCGATTCCGGCTCTACAGGCGTATCCGGCACTTGCTGGCCGATTCCGGTTTTGTCAATCCGGTTCACAATTTGTGCTTTCCCGGTCTGGGCAACCATACCTGAAAGCCCTTCACCCAATTCCAATCGCATGGATTCAATTTCTTTCGAATAGGCGCCCACATTCAAAATCGGTATGAGTTGCTGTCCGTTAAGCGTAAAGATTGTGACATCGGTGGCATCAAAAATATCCATCGCCGTTTTAGCGCAACTCTCATTCACTTTTTTCAAATCCAGTGAATTCGTCAATTCGTGACTGGCTTTATTGATCGCATTGATTCTTTCCGTATAGAACTTCAGACGTTTTTCGGTTTTAATTCGGCTCGTAATATCACGGGCGGATCCCTGAACAGCCACCGGATGCCCGGACTCATAAATCAGGCTGTTACGGTATTCCACAACCCGTTCGCTTCCGTCTTTTGTAAGAATGGTCATCAAACCGGAGGTGTTTCGTTCGGACAAAATTTGCTTGAGGTACCTTTTAAATTGTTGTTTATACCGTTCTGGAATCAAATCTCCGATATTCAAATGATCAAAATCTTTTTCTGTATATCCGTACTCCTTTTTAAAGGCCAGATTCGTTTCCAGAAAATTGCCTTCAAGATCATGCACATAGAGAAAATCAGTTACATTCTGGAAAATTGAGCGAAATTTGCTTTCACTTTTACGGAGGCTTTCTTCCGCCTGTTTGAGATCGGAAATATTTACAGCCGTGACTTCGAAAGCCGGTTTGGCACGATACGTAATCGGAACCGATGTAATGATCGCATCCAGGGTTGAACCGTCTTTTTTTATTAATTTTTCTTCCATTGGAGGAGCGACTTTCCCTGTTTCGCCGCTTTCCCGGATTCGTTTTGCCGCTGCTTCGCGATCGTCCGGATGGACGATGTCCAGCGCAGATTTGCCTATCAAATCTTCCCTGGATTCATACCCAAGCATTCTAACGGTGTACTCATTTACCAACGCCCATTTCCCATCCTGGTGAATGGCAATCCCGATTGGCGCAATATTAATCAATTCCCGGAAACGTTCCTCCGTCTCACTCAATTCCAGTTCCACTTGTGCCTGATCCGTGATATCATTGACGATTCCGCGCGATCCTGCGACCTGACCATCCGTGGTAAATGTCAATGGTTTGATACGGAAAATCCCGTGCGAACCATTCTTTCGTCTAATGGAGACTTCCAAACTGGTGGAGGAACTTCCATCCTGCATGGCTTCCGCATACCGGTTTTGAAGCTGATCTGCCTGACCCGGTACAACAAATTCAAGAAAAGAGCGCCCTAGCGCTTCAGATTGATCCTTCAGTCCAAGCATTTTAACCAAAGACGTATTTACAAAAGTAAATTTTCCTTCTCTGTCGGTGATGTATAAACCGTCATTGATTTCGTTAACCAGCGACAGGTATTTTTTTTCGCTGCGATGAATCAGCTCTTCTTCCCGTTTTTGATGAATCGCCGTGGTCAAATGACCGGCTATGTTTCGGACATGGGCTAATTCAGTATGTGTAAACTTTTTCTCACTGGCTAATTCTAAAATTCCAATCGGGTTGCCATTGATGATGAGCGGTTTTTGGATAACGGATTGGATTTTCAGAAGTTTGAATATCCGGGGAATTATCCGTTTTAACATCGGTCGAAGCGATTTGATCACCATTGGTGTCTGAATAAAATCGGACATCCACTCTTTTATCACTTCCGGATCGTCGATAATTAAGCCATCCGGATGATCAAAAATATGAGGGAAATATTTTCCTTTTTCCAGTTCAAATTCAACCTTGGGAATGGATTGCCCGATGATCCGCTCAATTTTCTTTGTGGTTGACGGATGAAGATGTAAGCTGCTCATCACCAACCGTTTCCCGTCTTCGCTGAGTAAATACACGGTAGCATTTTTACAATCCAGAGCACGTTTGATGCCCTTATTTAACAGCTCCATCACTTGCATTAAATCATCGCCGCGATTAATTGCCTGGTTTAACGTATTGATCAATTCGAGGACTCTTGACTGACCTTGCAGTTTTATTTCATTTTCCTTATGCCGGGTGATATCCTGTACAGTCCCGCGGATTTCGACAGGTTTCCTATCATGGATTGCTTCACTTTGGCCATCCAGTTGAATCCATATACATTTATCATCGTTGCGAATACGAAAGTCCAAATGACATTCGCCCGGTTCTTTTACTATTTGTTCTAGCGCTTTTATAACAACTTTTGCATCTTCCGGGTAACAAACACTTTTAAAGAATCCGTTTAAATGGAGTTTTTCTGAAGATTCTATATTCAATAGTTTAAGCGCCGAATTCGACAATTCGACTTCATCTTTTTGAATATCATAACGCCAAACACCGAATGGAACGGTTTCCCAAACGGTCTCAAATATTTCTTTATTATTGGCTGAGATATCCGGCTGATCTCCTGAAATGGTCAAGGCTACAATAAGGACCAACTCCGCTCCTTCCGCTTTGACTAACGTCATTCGCTGAGTGCACTCTGTCAAAGTTCCTGATTTACCGCGAAATGTGAGCAGATCGGATCCTGGTTCTTTTCCTTTCCGTAGCCGGTCAAGATTTTGAATAAAACGTGCAAAGGATTGCGATGTATAAATCTCTTTAATGGAGACATCGCCGCTTTGTAGATCCTGGGAAGTATATTCAAAAATTTTCAGAGCGCGTTGGTTTGCGGCTAATATTTTGTCGTTTTGAACTACAATGACAGTCGCCGGTATTTCTTCGAGACCCAGTTGTATTGATGCATCCTGATCCAGCATACTTTTGTTGGCAGTACTGCCTGGTTCCTGATCGCCAAATCGACGAAGGCGATTTCGCAACAATTCCAATTCGTGGGTCAATTGACGTTTAGACTGATTCTCCGACTTCATATGATCTGATTTTCTATTTCCAAAACTAGCTTGCTAAGCGCGGCAAACAACTCTCTTTAACGTAAAATGTAATGACGAAAGCTTTTGATTAAAAGCTTAATATTGAGTGAAACACTTTTGGCCATGCCATGGTTGCCTCGGTGATGTTCTGGATCGGTGAATGGGCGGAAAAACGATTTGCGCGGGAGGATATCTGATGAGCGAAGAAAAGAGAGTGCGTGAACGAATTCGCATCAAGCCACGTATTCTCATAACCATTGTATTTATTATTCTGGGTTTCGTGATCGCCCTGGTTCCGGAAAACACCACCCAACCTTACAAGTTGTCAGCGGCTCAAATGTTATCTGAAGTTCGGGATCGAACCGAATTGATCCATCCCGATGTTGTGGCTGATTGGATCGTCAATAACGATCCGTCCATCCAGCTTATCGATGTGCGTTCACCGGAGGAATATGAAGCCTTTCACCTTCCGAATGCGATTAACATTCCCGCCATGGATATTTTGTCTAAAGAATGGGTAGACTACCTGGATCAGGGTGTGAAAACCAATATCCTTTATTCCAACGGAATAACAGCGTCCCACGAAGCCTGGATGATACTGCGGCAACTCGGATATCAAAACAATTACGTACTTCAGGGTGGCTTAAATTATTGGACGGAGACAATTTTAAATCCAACCAAACCAAAAGTCACCAGTCCGGATGATGAATTCGCCCGGTATGATTTCCGGAAAGCGGCCAGTCAGAAATTCGGAGGCGGCGGTGTTTTAGCTGCTCCGGAGGCACCCACTGACAATGCACCCAAACCGCCCATCATTCATCGGAAGAAAAAGAAAGCGCCGGAAGGGGGATGTTAGTTTCCTAAGCGCCTCCTTCCTCAAAGATAAAAATTTAAAGCTATCTCTTATTAGATATTGTAACGAAGGGCTCCCAAAGCATTTGGAAGCCCTTTCATATTAATTCAAATCTACTCCAGTATTATTCCTTGTCTTCTTTTCTAACTTTTCATACTTTTCAAACGTGACAAATATTCAAAACGTTCAAGGAAAAACAACTACCCGGTTATTTATTGAAGCAGCGGAGCGATGGCCGAATCGAATCCGCTGGAAAATCCCCAACGGTGACGATTGGCAGTCAGTGACCTGGTCCGAGTATGCCGAAAAAGTTTATCAGGTTGCAGCAGGTATTCATTCACTGGGTTTTGTACATCCGGACAAAATTGGAATACTAGCCCAAAATTCAATCGAGTGGATTTACAGTGCCCTGGGAATTATGGTTTCCAATTGTATTCTGGTTCCGGTTTATGCCGGGAATACACCCGATCAATCCGGATATGTCATTGACCACTCGGATATGAAATTGCTCTTCGCTGAAAATCCGGATCAGGTGAATGCGATTCCGAAGGAGACTCTCTCTAATTCGATGCTCCAACGGATAATAATTTTCTCAGGTGCGGTTGAAGACTGCATGGTTCAGCAACCGATAATGTCTTTTAGCGAATTTTGTAACAATGGCAGCAATTATTTATCGCAAAACACAGATTTGGTAGAGACTCTTGCGGCAAAACCAAAATTTGATGATATTGCCTATATGATCTATACATCCGGAACCACCGGCAATCCGAAAGGCGTTCCTTTATCCCACCGAAATTTGGCAACAACCACCGGTGATTGGATCGAAATAAACGGCCCTCTTGTTCCTAAAAATGTTGTGGATATCCACTGGCTTCCAAATTCCCATATTTTCGGTTGGGGCGCCATTGGTCTTGGAAATATTTTTGGATTTGAAAGTTATCTGGGTACTCCACTTAATGTACTCGAATTACTTCCCCGGCTGAAGCCTCATGTCTTTTTAAGTGTGCCCGCTTATTTTGAAAAACTGTACCTGTTGGCCATTAACAGCTCACAGAATCAGGATGAACAAATCCGGACCCTTCGGTCGATGACCGGTGGTCGCCTGGCCTTTTTATTATCAGGTGGAGCCGGACTCAAAATTGAGGTAAAAGAATTTTTCTTATCCGCCGGGATGTGGATTACCGAAGGCTACGGACTGAGTGAATGTTCCCCCACCCTGACAATGAACCGGAAAAACGCTTACCGTTTTGATTCGGTCGGCCCACCCTTCCCTTCGGTTGAATTGAAATTAGCGAAGGATGGGGAAATACTCGCCAGGGGAGACACCGTATTTTCCGGTTATTACAAGGATGCGGAGGCAACCCAAGCGGCTTTCACTCAGGACGGCTGGTTTAAAACCGGAGATATCGGAGAGTGGCTGGACGGTGGTTTTTTAAAGATAATCGACCGCAAGAAAGATATCATTGTTACAAGTGGTGGTAAAAATATCCCACCGCGTAATATCGAAACAAAATTCGATGACATCCCAATGATAGAACATCTTCTTATCTATGGAGACGGAAAAAAATATCTGGTTGCTTTTATTACACTGAACGAATTGGTGTTAAATGCCTGGGCCAAACAAAAAAATATTCCAGTGAATGATTGGGAATCCCTGGTGACCTCCCAACCCGTTTACGATGCGATTAATACCATTATAATAAATGTGAATCAGCAATTGGCTTCGTTTGAAACAATCAAATATTTTCATATCAGCCCGGATCATTTCACTCCTCAGAACGGGTTGCTTACCGCTGCACTGAAAATTCGGAGGAAAGAGATTTATCGGAAATACAAACCGCTTCTGGAATCTCTCTATTCCTGAACACAGATCGGATCAATAATGAACTATTCTTTACCCATCGAACGTAAACAACTCATTGAAGAATTCGGAAATGCCTATTTTGCTTTTGGGCAATCCCGGGCCCGGGGCCGGATCGTCGGGTTGCTTTTATCCAGCTCAGAACCACTTTCCCTGGATGAGATTACAAAATACCTTCAAGTTAGCAAGGGACCTGTCAGCGTGGAAACACGCCAGCTCCAGGAATTCGGGATGTTAAGGACCATAAAAAAACCGGGGGATCGAAAAGTCTATTTCGAAATTACGGAGCATCCGTTTACCATTACCGCACGACGCAATCTTCTCCTGATCAGACGCAATCAACAAATTGCCTCAAATTATCTTGAGGAGGTCAAAAACGTGGACCAGACGATCATAGACCGGTTTAAACGGATGGAAAAATTCCACACCCAGCTTCACGATATCTTCGCCCGGTTTATTGAAGAATGGCAAACTCATCAATAAGTGTGTTGCCCCGATTATTTCTTGCAATCACTCTCTTCTTCATTGGATGCAATACCCAACAAAAAACACAAGCTGCTCAAAATATTCAGGGGATACAATTTGAACAGATGAAATACCCCTATCCCGAAAAATCATTCCAATATCAGGACATCCGTGTTGCGTATCTCGACCATGGGAAGGGACGACCGGTTATATTCTTGCATGGGCAGGCTTCTGATTTACTCAATTTTGAACCTGTCTATCCTTTGTTTGAAAAGGAGTATAGGATCATCGCCATTGACTATCCCGGCTTCGGTAAATCCGATAAGCCCCTTATTAATTTTTCCGAAGAATTCTACGTCGGGCTTCTTGACAAGCTTTTCAACGTCACCGGAATCGATACAGCGACACTTGTCGGACACAGCTATGGTGGATATGTTGCTATGGTTTACGGCGCGTCCCGTCCTGATCGTGTTTCTTCAATGGTTCTGATCAGCCCCGCCGGTATCCAGGAGTATTCCGGTGTCGTAAAAAGAGCCATGCGGAATTCGTTTACGGTGGATGCCATTGTATCGACACCCGTGGAAAAATCGTTGTCGAATTACGAATTCAGTACGGTAAACAAAACACCGGAAGTGGATCAATATGCAAAGAGGCGTGCGGCCCTCTTAAAAAACGGAGGAGAGGAGTTCCGTGGTTACGCTCATGCGATGGTACAGGCCATGGAGTTAATGCTTGAAACGAACATTCGAGATCGTATTGGCCGGGCAGAAGTCCCAACCTTGTTGGTTTGGGGCAAAGACGATCCACTTGTGCCATATAAAATTTCAAAACAAACACTGAATTGCATACCACAGGCCCGGTTAGTTACGATAGAAAGATGTGGCCATTTCCCAATGCTTGAGTATCCCCAAAAACTATATGAAATCGTGAACACATATTTACAGGAACAAGGATGAGTCGGTACGCAAGAATTGCTGGAACCGGGCGTTTTGCTCCGGAAAAAGTCATGGTCAATCAGGAATTTTCTAAAATCCTTGGACAGGATATTGAAGAATTTGTCGGCGGCAATTTAAATATTCACGAACGCCATATAATGGGACCAGATGACAGTCCGGCCACCATGGCCGTTGAAGCAGCAAAACGGGCTCTTGAAATCGCAAATGTACAGCCGGAGGAGATTGATCTTCTAATTGTTGCAACGGACACCCCGGAATACATTTCGCCGGCAACTGCATCAAAAGTTCAGCATTTATTGGGTGCAAAAAACGCAGGGGTCTTTGATGTGAATTGCGCCTGTGCTGCCTTTGTTACCGGAGTGGATATCGGTTCAAAGTATATTGCCACGGATAATCAATATTCTCACATTTTAGTGATTGGGACCTACGGGATGAGCCGTTTCCTCGATTTTCACGATCTGTACACGGCGACCATTTTTGCAGACGGTGCCGGAGCCGTATTGCTACAGGCAGATGAAAGTCCCGGATATCTGGGATCTAAACTCCATGCAGATGGCAGCTACCATGATTATATGGGAATCTATGCCGGGGGAGCTCAGCTTCCGATTACACCGGAACTGATTAAAGAAGGGAAGCACCAGGTTCGGTTTGTTAAAAAATTTCCGGAAGATACAAATTTCGGTAACTGGCCGAAATTGATCCGAGATGTGCTGACCCGGATAAATCGAACGGAAGCTGATATCGATTTTATCGTCTTCACTCAAATTAATATTAATACGATCCGAAACATGATGGTGGAGCTTGGACTCCCAATGGAAAAAACGCACACAATTATGGATCATTATGGATATACAGGCTCGGCTTGTATACCTATGGCTTTAGACGAAGTTGTGCGGGATCATCGGATTAAATCGGGGGATCTGGTATTCCTAGTGGGTTCCGGTGGCGGTTATGCCATGGGAGCCCTGGCATTTAACTGGTAATCAGGAGGCAGACCTATGGTGAAATGGACTTTATTCATTCTCTACGTTATCGTCACGATCTACTTAGCCTATCTGGGTAAGCAAAAGACCAAATCGCTAAAGTCCTACGCCATTGGCGGAGGAGATATGAATCCATGGGTCGTAGCGTTTGCACTGGCCGCCAGCATGACCAGCACTGCTACGTTTATCATTAACCCGGGTATCGTTTATGCCTTCGGTATGTCCGCCATTTTCGGGTACGGAATTGCTGCCGGTTTAGGGTTGTTCCTTGGTATCGTTATATTATCAAAAGGATTCAGGAAGATCGGCTGGAGTTCCGGTGCTTTAACTGTTCCCCAGTGGATGGGAACCCGGTATAACGATCGTCGCTTTACACTCATCTTTGCAGTCGTCAATCTACTCTTGATTGCCATGGTTGTTTTAATCGCTTATGGTTCCGCCGTTTTAATTGATTACACCTTAGGGATCAGTGACATTTTCCCCCGCTATCACTTTGAAATCACACTGCTGTTTATCATCCTCTTTGTCTTCACCTACATCAGTTTCGGCGGGACCTATGCCCACGCCTATACCAATACGGTGCAGGGCTTCCTTATGCTGATTGTTGCGATCGTACTCGTCGTTTCCGGATTCCACTTTTTTAAGGATGGATTGCTGGCATCTCTGGCAGCTGAAAATCCAATCCTGACGCATGCAATCAATCCCCAATCCCTGTTCTTCAGGAATTTCTTCGAAGTATTTATCGCCAATTTCCTGGTTGGCTTTGCACTGACTGTTCAACCCCATTTCATCATCAAATCCTTGTACGTCAAGGATGATAAAGACGTCAACAAATACTTGACCATTGCCGTGATAATGGGGATACTTTTTTCATTGGTGCTCATGGTCGGGCTTTATGCCCGTATTCAGTTCGGTCCGCAATTCCTGAAAAATGTGGATACAGTCACTTCTATTTACATCGTCCGAACCTTCTCACCATTTGTCGGTGTTATTATTTCCATTGCTATTCTGGCAGCAGCTATGTCCACTTTGGATGGAATATTGGTCGCCTTGTCATCCATAATAGCCAATGATTTTTTCCTTGTTATCTATGAAAAACGTCTGGCTCATTATACACCTGAAGACCGGTTGAATCTGGCACTGAAAATCGGAAGATACAGTTTAATCGGCCTGGCGATTGTTTCCTTTGCGCTGGCTTTGGGTCAGCATTATTACAAGCAGTTTTCTGTGGCTATTTTTGGGCAGACCTGGATATATGCCCTGTTCAACGCGACCTTCATTCCTCTCTTATTTGGGATGTTTGTTAAACGTGTCAATAAATGGTGGATATTGTCTGCTTCCGCAATTTCCATCCTTATTCATGTGGTCTTTCGTTATGCCAAACTGTCGATACTCACTTCCGCGGATTGGATCAACCCGGGGCTGACGGCGGCCTATGGGTTGATTGCCGGTCTGGTTCTCATGGGTATCTACTATTTGGTCGAGTATTTCAAGGGAGAGACTGCCAGCTAATCCTGCTATGAAGCGAAATAAACACATCGCATTTATTCTTTCACTTTCCTTCCTTTTCGGTCAGCAGGTTGGAAAGATAGCCGGAACCGTGATTGCCAATGACACCGGAAATCCTTTGATTGGAGTCAATATCATTTTGGTTGGAACAAATTTGGGTTCGGCCAGCGATGCAAATGGGGATTATCAGATCATTAATATACCTTCAGGAACCTATGATCTAAAGGTGATGATGATCGGGTATACAACTGAGATACTCAAGGATATTCAAATCCTTCCCGGACTTACGAATCGTCTGGACTTTAAATTAAAGGTCGCCGCGGTTGAGGGCGAAGAAATCACGATCGTTGGAAAGCGGGCTTTGATCAAACCTGATGTAACCTATTCATCCCGCTATCTGGATGCAGAGCAAATCGAAACGCTGCCAGCCGAAGATTACACGGATGTGATTGCCATGAATCCTGGATTTACAAAAGATGCCAAAGGATTTCACCTTCGTGGAGGAAGAGCGGGGGAAGTGAAATTCGTGGTAGATGGCGTTGTTCTTCAGGAACCCAATTACGGTACGGCATATTCCGGGAATTCGGTGCTCGCTCTAAACAACAGCGCCTTATCAGAGATCAACATCCAGAGTGGTGGCTTCAATGCTGAGTACGGGAATGCCCTGTCCGGTATAGTGGAAATTTCCACCAAAGTCGGTTCCAGAGATAAATACAATATCTCCGTTGATCTGGAATCCGAACTCAATATTGATCGCGGCCGGTTGATCCCGGCAAATCTACGGGTCCGTAAGCGCTCTGATACCTTCTATCTTTATGGCGACGAATACTACGGTAACCGGAAACGTTATGATTATTATACGGGTTTCCGCCGGTATCGATTCAACCTGAGCGGTCCAATCCCGTTAACAAAAAAAATCACATTCAGTGTCAGCGCCCAAAAAACCGGAAGCCAAAACGGGTATCTAAATCGTGAGAATACTCACGATCGTTTTTCCGAATCTATCCTGAACGGAAAATTGAGATGGCAAGTCTTCGGAAACAGTAGTCTGACGTTGAGTGCCGGCCACACCCAACGTATGTACAACCTGTTCGATGTACGGCGAAAATTCATTCCGAATACTTTCCAGCGCCGCCATAATAAAGTGGATCAAGTGTCGCTGATTTTCAATCAACCTGTTTCGGATCGTTTTTTTTACAATCTGTCTTTTTCCTACGGAAGGACCTACTACAAGGCCGCCCAACCGGGGAAATGGTGGGACATGACCCGGACCGATGATTGGAATAGCATTGGCGGTCTGGTTGATTCACCGGAGGCCATTAAGCTGTCATTTGTTTATAAAGATTCAACACTGTTTGTGATCGATGGAGATAATAATCTTTTCCGGGAAGAGGACCTTAAGAATTATACGTTCGATTGGAACGGAACTTTTCAATATAACAAGTACAACGAATTTAAAGCGGGTGTAAACCTCAATATGTGGAATCTGTTCTACCAGGCGGTATTGGCTTATAGTGGTTTCCCGTTCACATTTGCTTATGGACTTGGACGTGATGACCTAAACCTCCCCAAGATTCAACCTAAGTTATATGCTTTCTTTTTCCAGGATAAGATAGAGTTTTCGGGATTTATCATGAACGCCGGATTGAGATATGAGGTATTTGATCCGGATGCCAAACTACCCTCTGATTTTTACCGACCTTACCTTGATCCCGGCAATATCGGACCGGATCAATCCGATACTCAGTACTGGATTGGACCCAATAACGATATACCCACTGAAAATCCGGCGGCACCCTGGAAACGGGCCAGCATTAAACGATATTTGAGTCCGCGAGTTGGTGTTTCACACCCCATCACCGATAAAAGTGTTTTTCATTTTACGTATGGACATTTTTACCAGATCCCCGACTGGTATCTTCTCTATCGCAATTACAATTATTCATATGACATTCTGGCTTTGTACGGGAATCCCGATTTGGAACCGGAGAAAACTATCTCCTACGAGGTGGGCATCAAACAAGTCTTGCCCGGAGAACTCGTCTTTGACATGACCGCTTTTTATAAGGACATCTCCAACCTGGTTGAAACAACCGTGGTGAACAGTTTAAGCGATCCGGAATTCATAAAAATTGCAGCTGCCGATGAAACCGTAATTCGGCTTCCAACCTGGTATATCAACAAAAATGTCGCCTGGGGTACGGTAAAGGGAATGGAATTCTCATTGGTTAAACGTCCGCCGACTACCGGTGGATTCAGTATGATTCTGTCTTACACTTTCATGATCGCCCGGGGGAAAACTTCTGACTACCACGATGGTTTCTTACGGCAATTCAGTCGGGGCGAACTGGAACCTGTGCAGCAGTTCTATTTGAATTGGGACCAACGTCATACCATTTCAGCTAATTTTGACTACCGCTTCCACGACGGCTCAGGTATTACAGTGACTACCGGTTATGGTTCAGGTTACCCTTACACCGGTTATCAGGAATCGATCATGCCGGTCGAAAATAACAAGCGGCTTCCCCCGGTAAAGAATACAGATTTGAAGCTCAATAAAATTGTGAAACTCGGTAAGGTAAAGACCAACATTTACCTGTTGGTGACCAATGTTTTTGATGACGTTAATATTGTGAATTATGACAATGGTGAGAATCGGCGGATTCCGGTGGTCAATCATCTTCTTACCTATCCTACCGAATTCCAGGGACCGTTGGACGATCCCACTGTCTTTGGCCCTCACCGGGAAATTAGAATGGGGATGAACTTTGATTTATAAAATATTCAGATTACCACTGACTCTATTTTGCGCTGTCAGTCTCGTATTCTCTGCAAGTGCCGGAATGGTCGAGGTCGGTAAACTTTGGGTCAGCCCAACCATATCAAATTACGGGTATATGAGCATGTTTGAGTATCCCGGTGGTTCGAAAGACTTTTACATGATAGAACAGTCCAATTTCTTTTCCTGTATTGTCAATGGAGATACGGTCGTGCTGTTCGGTGGAACGCTGGGGAATGAACTGGATTACGGTTGGCAGACTGCCGACGGCCGCTTTGAACAATGGACACACCAGGCTGATGATATCAATTCAGTCTTTTTAACCGCTACCAGCGATTTTAGTAACTACTTTAACGGCAACCTGAACATTGATGTAACAACTGAAATCCGGGCTTACAATCACCCCGATTATGATGATTTTCTCATCATCAATCACACGTTCACCAACACAGGATCGTCCGCCATAAGCGATTTCTATTACGGATCCCATTTGCCTTTGGACATTGGAGCCAGCGGCATCAGTTATAAAGATCTGGACGATTATGCCGAACATGATCCTTCATTGGGTCTCACCTTTATGTACGATGATGACGGTGATGATGGATTAACACCATACGATGCCGGTGAGGTTCTTCTTGGTGTCAATTCCGGCAGTGGTTTGGATACATCAAAATCCTGGACTACGGCAAGTTTCTATCAAATGGTCAATCCAATTGCCGGGACAAAAGATATGCTTCAGAAAATTAAAAGCGGAATTACTCTCAGCAGCGGGAGTCCCGGACCCTGGACGATCATCAACAGTGTTGGGCCCTATGTCTTACAACCGGGTGAATCCATCACGTTTTCTATGGCGATTGTCTATGGCAATGGATTCGACGGATTGACCCACAATGTTCGTTCTGCAAAAAAACTGGCCGGCCGGAACTTTGTCATCCCATTCGATCAACTCGCCCCGCCTGTTCCTGAAATTCTGACCACCAATGTGTCCAGCCGTGTGATCGAGCTGATCTGGTCCAACCATCCTGCAAACACCTCCGACTTTTCAAACTATCATTTGTATAGAAGTGACATTTCACCCATCGGGCCCTGGACCGGACCGATTATTGAATCCACTGACACCAGTTATATTGACATCGGAAAATCGGGCTTCCCGCTTTATTACACCGTGACAAGCATCGATCAATCCGGAAATGAAAGTGGTATCTGGGGATTGGCGAATCGTACGTTGGAAGCTGTCAGGCCGCTGGGGAAAGCCGTGACGAAAATGCAGGATGTTTTGGTTGTACCCAATCCCTATCTGGGTGGAGCTAACTGGGAAACCAAGGATTATGAGAACCGGATTTATTTTACTCAACTCCCCGAAAAGTGCACCATTTATATTTATACAATGATGGGCGATTTAGTTACCACATTGTCCCATGGGGATGAAAATGATCTCACACAGGACCGGTCCGGATGGGAGGATTGGAATCTCCTTTCTAAAAATCGACAGGAAGTTGTAAGTGGGATGTACCTGTTTCGGGTAGTGGCAGCGGACGGAAGTGAATCCAGTGGTAAATTTGTGATTGTGAAGGGCCAGCGATGAGAATTCTACTCATGCTGACCATGGTCCTGTCTTCACTGACGGCCCAAACCGATTTCAACAAAGTCGGAACTGCCGGACTTTTGTTTCTATCCATTCCCGGGAGTGCAAGTGCCCAAGCCATGGGTCGCGCCTATTCCGGAATTGAACAGGGAGCCGAAGCAACTTTTTTCAATCCGGCGTTACTTGGATTTGAGCATTCAACCCAGGTTTTTACCAGTTATACCGGGTGGCTCCAGGGATTGAGCCATCAATCAGCTGCCATAAGTTTTCGGGTGGGTCGCTTTGGTGTTGGTATTTCCCAAATGTTACTGACCTGCAGCCCCATGACCGTGACGACAACGCAACAACCCCAGGGAACCGGCGAAACGTTTGGATATCTGGATCTGGCGCTGGGTTTTTCGGTTTCGCGGGCATTTTCCGATCGCTTCTCGCTGGGTGGAACAGTGAAATATATCTACGAAGGTGTTCAATCAATCAGCGCGCACGGC
Organism: uncultured bacterium; assembly: GCA_964549745.1. GTDB lineage: Bacteria > Fidelibacterota > Marinisomatia > Marinisomatales > J089 > J089. Next base: position 21,149 of record CAZJWP010000025.1, read on the forward strand.
TTTGGAGTGGATATTGGTTCCTTTTATTGGATCGGGTATAACGATTTGCGGATCTTTATGGTGCTGCAAAATTTCGGTCCGGAAATGAGTTTTGGAGGATCATTCTTTGATACACGAGTGAAGGGTAACATTCGTGAAGATGTAGAACTACGGTATGCCGCAATTCCTTTGCCCATCACTTTTACCATGGGAGTTGCCGGTACGGTATGGAAACAGGGAGAGCGTGGTCTGCTGCTGGCAGTGGAAGCCAATCATCCTGCCGATTATTCACAACGAATGAATATTGGAGCAGAATTCAATCTAACTCATTCCTTGTTCTTAAGAGGCGGTTATAAAATCAATTATGAGCAGGAGTCATGGTCAGCCGGTTGTGGATTTAAAATCGGGCGCTTCAAATCTGATCTGGCCTATGTTCCCATGAAAAAGTTTACGGACGTTTTGTCCTATTCAATCAATTACATCCTAAAGTGAGGGCAAGTTTATGAAGTTCAAAATATGGCTGGTTACAATAGCATCTTTGTTCTATTTCGCCTGTAATGGGAGTACCAATTCAACAAAAGTCACCATTGATGTCATCGCCGTCACACCACTTCAATCTCTGATCAGTATTGGTGATACAATTCAATTCACTGCGGTGGCCAAGGATGTGAATTTGGAAACCATCAATGGTGTTGGTTTTACCTGGACATCTTCCGATCAGGAAGTTGTTAGTATTGATGATAACGGACTGGCCACAGGACTGGCCATGGGGCGTGATGTCGTTATCACTGCCGCGGCAGAAGGTATTGAAAGCAATGATGCAGTTCTGAAAGTAGCCGGTGAGCCCTATACTATCAATATTGGTTCAACCGCTGAAGCCGTCGTTGCCGGGAAAACGGTGAGCTTGCATGGGAAAGTACTGGATAGCCTGGGAACAGAGATTCCCGGATCATCCATTACGAGTTGGGAATCAGGTGATGAATCCATTTTGACAGTTGATGGAGATGGTGTTGTCACTGGTGTTTTAGGAGGAATGTCATCCGTCGTGGCCCATGTTGGGGAATTAGCAAGTGATCCCAAAAAGATTTACGTATGGCATCAGGTCTTTTCAGAAGATTTTAGCACGGTGGATACCACCACTATTGGTGATCATTATTTCAGTGGTCATAATGGAATGATCTGGCAGATTAATCATGAATTGAAAACTGATACGTCAGCCAGCGGTCCCCATACCGGAACACCTGCTATTGTAAACGATAACGGCAATCCTGTTCTGAGACTCACCGATCCCAGCTCGGCTTATTTCACGAACCGGCAAATGCTGATCATGACCTATGGCAACGCAACCTATGACACAGGCTATATGTGGCCTACGGGAGACAATATGCTGACAGGATCAAATTTCAGAGTACAAATGAGGATGAAGGGAATGGATGATCCTGTGGCGGGTACCACTGCCGAAACGTTGGTCATTTTTACCCAGTACTTCTCAGGGGCCGCCAGCCCGTATTACATGAATTTTGCACCGGGAAGAAATCGGTTGTCTGCCTGGTTCGGTGCTTCCCTGGCACCGGGAGCTACGATCCCGGACTGGGGTTCCATACCGCAGATCGACTATGGTGTCTGGTTCAACGTTGTTGTGGAAGTTTTCGATGGGTCCATGCGAGCCGAGATTTATACCGGCACTGAACCGACCGGAGACTGGGATTATACCTACACAATCCCGGACTGGACCGGCAATGAAGAAAATATTCCTGGGTTTTGGTTTGGAACATTTTTAGTGGACGAATACTACGCGGATGACATTGTTTACTACACCCCTTAAGTTGTCGACATTGGCTCTGATTCTTTTCTTCGCCGGCTGTTCGAACAAATCAACTCCGACCGGGACGGAAAAAGGATTACTGCCAACGACATTTCCCGCGGATTTCACACCGCCAAACGATTTCGTGACGGGATTACCACTGGATGGTTGGGGCGGCGGTGATGGAGAAATCACGCACACACCCATCGTATTTGTCCATGGGAATGCTCACTCCGCTGAAAATTGGGTAACAATGGCAACTTACTTCGCAAATGACGGCTACACATGGAATGAACTCTGGGCCGTGAGTTATCTACAATTTATCGATAGTGAAGACTACAACAGCAATAACGGGAATTGGTCTGAAATTGGCAATTTTGTACAGGATGTTTTGGATTATACCGGTCAATCCAAAGTAGATATTATCGCCCATTCGCTTGGGGTTACGGTTGCACGTACATGGCTTCGACACACAGGAGATTATGATAAAGTTGCTCATTTTATCGGGATTGCGGGAGCAAATCACGGCGTGGCATTCTGCGGCCCAAATGATCACCGCGGTATGTGCAATGAACTGGGAAATCCGGATTCCGATTTTCTGCACTGGTTGAATGATGACGATGAAACCCCGAGTGACAGCACCGTCCAATGGATTACGGTTTACAACGGCGCAAATCTGGACATCTTTTTCCCAGAAAATGCTCTTATGAATGACAGTTCCACAGTTGACCTTCGATTAAGTCCGGTGCTTAACGGAGCGATTAACATCCAATTTCCAACCATTGATCATATTCACCTGGCTTTATCAAGAACCGTTTACGATACGCTTAAACAAATAGCATTCCCGAATTAGGAATGAAACAAAGGAGATAACCATGAAACAGTTACTAAAAACCAGCATCCTTCTTGCCTTAGGTATTGCACTTGTAGGGATGTTTGGATGTGATAATAATAATGATACCAGCAAAACAACTGCTGAGAAAGTGGTTGGTGTTTGGTTAGCCAACAGCACGGTTGGTGATCTCGGCAATGCAACTGCAAGCAGCGGTTCACTGGCTGGTGCCGGCTGGTCTTCATATGAACTAACCCTAAATGCAAATAACACTTTTAGCGCCACTGGAAACAATGACTACGACATTGTACCTTATGGTGATGGGAATGGTGTAATTAATTACAGCGGGACTTATACAATTGACGATACACAAGATCCCATGTGGATTGATCTGACAGTGACAACCAGTGATAACCTCTTCTTTACAACTGTAGATTCTTTGCAGCCTTGCCAACCGGGCAGCTTTACGCTGAATACAGATGCAACTGAGATGACAATACAGTATGGTTCTACCGCTTATGGCGTTCCCCGTCCTGATCCGATTTCAGTGCCAAGTGTGCTGGAAAAACAGTAATTAATTCGGATTCGAGTACTTGATTGACCACTATTCATTCAAATCCCGTTTCTACGTGAGTTGAACTGTCCACGAACAGACTTGGTCAATT
>CAZJWP010000026.1:0-23230 GCA_964549745.1 uncultured bacterium
ATGCAGATTTCTTCGTCGCCATTCCGACTCCTCGCAATGACAAAAATGAGCATCCCTGAAATACTCGCAATATTTGATACACAAAACCCCGATAAATCGGGGTTTTTCCATCAGTAGCGGAGGAGGGATTCGAACCCCCGACACGCGGATTATGATTCCGCTGCTCTAACCAACTGAGCTACTCCGCCATATTTGCTTTAAATAACGGCGCAAAAATTACCTGATGCTTATCGCAAAATCCAATCAAAACTCATTGAATATTGCCTTATCCTCCGATTCGAAGAATTGCGGACAATTTAGTCCTAAATAATTTCAATTATTCAGAAATGTGAATCAATAATTCTGGAAGTAATACTAATTTATCAACGAGAAACATAGGATTTTAGAACCTTCAAAAAATGGCGGATTTTGTTAGGGGGATGCGAGCAATCATTTATAATTTTCCGGGTCCTTAACGAGACGTTTTTATTCAACATGCCTATAATGAAATAGGAGATACACACAATGTACAATACAGTTGAATCCTTTATGGATTCAGTGAAATCCAAGAATTCCGGCGAACCTGAATTTCATCAGGCTGTGCAGGAAGTCGTGGAATCCCTCTGGGACTTTTTGCAGGATCATCCCCATTATTTACATAACAAAATTTTGGAGCGGATCGTAGAACCCGAACGTACAATCATGTTCCGTGTTCCGTGGAGAAATGACCGCGGCGAGATCATGATAAATAAGGGATACAGGGTTGAATTCAATTCAGCCATCGGTCCTTACAAAGGCGGTTTACGTTTTCATCCTTCCGTAAACCTTTCCATCTTAAAATTCTTGGGATTCGAACAGGTTTTCAAGAACAGCCTCACAACGTTGCCCATGGGTGGCGGAAAAGGCGGATCGGATTTTGACCCGAAAGGAAAATCCGACAATGAAGTGATGAGTTTTTGCCAGTCATTCATGACCGAATTACAACGTCATATCGGCGCGGATACGGATGTGCCCGCCGGTGATATTGGTGTAGGCGGACGTGAGATTGGATTTTTATTTGGCCAGTACAAACGTCTTCGCAATGAATTTGTAGGCGTTTTAACCGGTAAAGGATTAAACTGGGGCGGCAGCCTGGTTCGTCCGGAAGCCACGGGTTACGGATGTGTTTATTTTGCCAAAGAAATGTTGAAAACCCGCAATGAAACTTTTGAAGGTAAAGTGGTTGCGATTTCCGGTTCCGGCAATGTAGCCCAATATGCCACTGAAAAGGTTATCGATCTGGGCGGTAAAGTAGTCACACTGTCAGATTCTTCCGGTACGATCTACGATCCGGACGGCATTGACCGTGAAAAATTGGCTTACATTATGGATTTGAAAAACGTCAAACGCGGCCGAATCAAAGAATATGCTGATAAATACAGTGTCAAATACATGGAAGGTAAACGGCCTTGGAGTGTGAAATGTGACGTGGCTCTGCCGTGTGCTACACAAAATGAAGTATCTGGCAAAGAAGCTGAGACATTGATTAAAAACGGCTGTTTCTGTGTTACTGAAGGTGCCAATATGCCATCAGAGCCGGACGCAATTGATGTTTACCTGAACAACAAGATCTTGTTTGGACCGGGGAAAGCAGCCAATGCCGGTGGTGTGGCAGTTTCAGGTTTGGAAATGAGTCAAAACAGCATGCGTATTTCCTGGACAGGGGAAGAAGTGGATGAAAAGCTTCATCATATTATGAAGAGCATACATGAAGCATGTGTTACTCACGGAAAATCCAATGATGGATTCGTGAATTACGTTAAAGGCGCTAACATTGCCGGTTTCATTAAAGTTGCCGATTCAATGTTAGATCAAGGTGTTGTTTGATTCTTGATCCGAAATGATCGAAGGGGGTCCGCAGACCCCCTTTTTTTATATTCCGGTTGACAACTCTTCGTCCATCACTTCTTCTTCAGGCAGCGGTGGACAAATAATGACACCTTCACCGGTTTCACCGTTGATGCGTATTTCTAAAGGTGATTTTACTTTATAACAGACTGTGTATTTCAATTTCTTTAGTACGGGCTGACTCTCAATCCATTTATAATCCAGAGTATCTTTGGCATTTTTGTGGTTTATTGTAAAATAACCAATTCGCATACTGGTTACATTTTGGAAAAAATGGCTTCCAAATGAAGGATCAATAGGTAAATCCACGAGACCCAATTCTACGATAATCCGTGCTTTGGAAATGTGATTCCAATTCACAGGAATTCCGAGGAAGGGATCGGCCGTTCCCCAACGGCCGGGGCCGACAAGCAGATACCCTTCGTTATCGGGGATAAGTTTATTTAATCTATCGATTTCAGAAGCCATCTGCCTTGTATTTGAGGTGTCAAACAGTTTCGGCGGGACGAGTATGATGTAATGCAATCCTTCGATAATTCCGTTGCCCAGCGCCATGCTGCTGTGCCCCACAATGTCGCCGTCTACACCGGTTTCAACATTTTCTGTCTCAATTGTGCTGATAGCCATTGGTTTGATTTGCAAAACACAGAATTCCGGTTGTTGATCCTTATTCTTTGGCAGATTAACCGCAAATTCCATTTCCACGGGTCCGCCCAATGATTTTTCACCGATTTTGAGCATATCTTTCAAAATATCGGCTAACGGGAATTGATTATATTTCAGAATCGGAGCAAAGGTCACGATTCGCAGTCCATCATATTGAAGTGAATCACGAATTACGTTGTCGTCGGTAACCAGGGTACTCGCCGCCCATTTCAAAGCACCATCTTCTTCCGCGGCTTCCAGCGAATATGCAGTCAGATTATCTGAATCATCCTTATGAACATTATTCTTATTCGAATGGTACTCTAAAGCATAAAAATTATTTTGAGAGGAATCGATCGTCGCTTTAATGGAATAAAATTGGGGAATGATGTGCGGATATTCCGGAGAAAATCGCAGAATTTTTTCACCTTCAACTACCGACCGTCCAAATCCAAGGGCAATGTTGGCCACACCTTCTTCACGTTTCATATATGAAACAGGGTAATAATTGATGCTCTGCGCTGTGCCTGCAATCGTCGGATAGTACCGCTTCTCATATTGAAGTCCCACCAGTTCCATGATCATCACCGCCATCCGTTCTTCTTCCTGACGATGAATCGAAGCGCCGATGAAGGCTTTTGATTCCGCGGAGAAAAGCGAAGCATAAACAGATTTTATAGCGTCGCAAAGTTGTTGGAAACGGACTTCCGGATCGGGATTATTATTCGGCAACATAAAGGTGCCGTACAAACCGGATAAGGGTTGATACTGGGAATCCTCCAATATACTTGAAGAACGAACGGCAAGCGGATAATGAATGTGATCCACCAAATTACGCAGTGACTCTTTAATTTCCGGAGACAGCTCACCCTTCATGAATTTTCGGTAAACCGATCGATCGGACTTGGCCGACATAGCCCCCGTCCATAACTGATTGTCAGCCATGAATTGATCAAAAATATCGGTAGAGATTACCAGTACCTTCGGAATACGAATTACAATATCGGCATAGCGTTTATTCAGTTGTTCTTTTTGCAGTACGGAGTGGAAAAATGCCAGACCGCGCGCCTTTCCACCCATTGATCCGCGGCCCAATCGCATAAAACCGGATGACATGGGATGGATATGAGGGGAAAACTCTACAATACTTGTCGGCGGAATACTGGAGGCAAATTTCACTAAAGCGCCAATCAAACGTTTTTTACGGCTTTCAGCCGTTAATCCTTCTTCATTTTTCAAGGCACGGATTTTAGAGGCTAACTCAAATTCTCCACGAGCAGCCAGCCAATTGGAAAAATGGTTACTGGAAGCATGATACGCCACAGATTTGGGTGAGATAGACGGCAGTTTTTCGATCATATCTTCCAGCGATGAAACGGAAGCGATACGTCGTCCATTTGGATACTGGAAGACAAAGTCTCCGAATCCAAAGTTCTTTAAAATAAATCGACGAATATCCTGTAAAAGGGTGGGTGAGGTTTTATGCAAAAATTCCGCCCCGATTTTCTGTGCATCCCGTTCACGCTTTTTATCGGAACTCTGTAAAATAATCGGCATTGCCGGTTCGGTCTGACGAACAAATTCCGTGAATTCCAACCCGGCAGTGTTTTTCATTTCACCGTCCTTTGGGAATCGTATATCGGAAATAATTCCGATAATATTATCGCCATAGGCAACATAGTATTTTTTGGCCTCCTCGTATGTTGTTGCCAGCAATATTTTCGGACGCGCACGCAAATGCAGAAGGCGTGTACTGGTTTTTAAACTTTTATTTACCAACTGACGTGTATGGTATAACATCTCCTGGTAGATCAGCGGCAGGATACTTGAATAATACCGGGGGTTATCTTCGATAAAAATGATTGCCCTGACATCACCGTATCGAATATCGCGTCTGGCATTGCGCGAATCCTCGATATGTTTGATTATCGCCAGAAGGACATTGGCATGCCCTAACCAGATAAATGTATTGTCAATTGGCGGTTTTTCTATTTTCAGGCTTTCTTCAAATGGTTTGAGTTCGGATTCATCAAACGCTAACAGTACAATTGGTTTTTTAGGATACAGTTTTTTGATCTTCTTTGCCAGTGTCACCGGGTTGGTTTCGGCTATGCGGGTCATAAGTAGGATTAAATCAAATTTTCGCTGCGTAACCATATCCATGGCTTGGGAATCGGAGTGAGCTTCCCAAACGCGCGGCGGATAGTGAAAATTGAGTCCCAGATATTCCTGGAGAATTTGTTCAGTCAGACGTCCGTCTTCTTCCAGGATAAAGGCATCATACGGACTGGCTACCAGCATGATCTCATACACACGGTGGAGCATTAAATCCTGAAAGTCAATCCGGTCTCGTTTGTTGTTTTTATGTCTGGCCACAGCTAAACTTATGTTCGTTTATGGGGTATTTGTTTGACCTGAAGTGGATTTTGAATCGATCATATCAATAAATCAAATAGAATATAAGGATTTCATGCATCAATTCGGATGGCGATTCATACGGAAACTGGTGGATACTATCTATCCACGGATTTGTTTTGTTTGCGGCGCGTTAACTTCAACTGAAAAAGTAATGTGTAATGTTTGCTTGTCCAAGTTGCAACCTGTTGGGCAGGAAGACCGGATTTCCGAATTAACGCAAAATGAAGCATTGGATCACGCGTATTGTGGATGGGCCTTTGACCATGAAATTCAGAGAGTAATTCATTCCTTGAAATATGAGGATTACGCTAAATTAGGGTTTGAATTGGGCAAGGAGTTGGTTGGTTTGTTGAATTCTGAAGTGTTCCGCGATATTTCCGGATTGATTCCCATTCCTCTTCATTCAGTGAAATTCAGGGAGCGGGGCTACAATCAGGCCGGATGGATTGCTAAAGGGATTTCCTATGAAACACAACTACCTGTCTTTTCAAAGGTTGTTAAACGAAACCGGTACACTAAGACTCAAACAAAATTAAATGCTGCGGAAAGAAAACAGAATTTGAGTCAAGCTTTCTCAATAAAGAAAAATGTTGAAGACTGTCAATATATTTTGGTCGATGACGTTTTGACAACCGGTTCCACCATATCATCGGCAGCACGAACGCTAAAAGACGCCGGAGCAAAATCCATTACCGCTTTAACGGTGAGTACACCACTTTGAAATGGAAATATTATGCTGAGATCGATTAAATCATTTGATTTGAAAAATAAACGAGTATTAATGCGATTGGATTTGAATGTCCCGATACTCAATGGAGTTGTTACGGATGACTTTCGAATTCGGTCGGCGTTGCCGACGATTCAATATTGTCTGGATTCCGGCGCATCTGTCATTGTGATGAGTCATTTGGGTCGTCCAAAAGGAAAACAGATTCCTGAAATGAGTCTGGTACCGGTTGGAGAAAAAATTGCGGAATTGCTGGAAATGCCCATCAAATTTTCCAACGATTGTGTTTCCGAAGATGCTCAGGATGTGTCTCTTGGATTAAAACCCGGAGAAATTCATTTATTGGAAAACCTGCGTTTCCACAATGCAGAAATTAAAAATAGTCCGGAATTCAGTACCCAATTAGCTAAACACGGGCAGATTTATATCAACGATGCGTTCGGTACGACGCACAGAGCTCATGCTTCCAATGTTGGTGTCGCAAGACAGTTCACTTTCAAAGGTATTGGATTCCTGGTTGAAAAAGAGCTACGCTACCTTGAAAATGTTGTTCAAAGACCCAATCGACCACTTACTCTGGTTCTTGGCGGGGCAAAAATCGATACTAAACTTGGATTAATCGATCGCTTTTCTGAAAAAGCAGACACAATCCTTATTGGAGGGGGAATGGCATTCACCTTTCTTAAAGTAGCAGGGATTGATGTCGGGAGTAGTCTGGTTGATAAATCCATGTTAAGAACGGCTGAAAAAGTTATTCGTAAAACGAAAACACAGCGTGCCAGATTGAAATTCCCCATAGATGTAATTGCCGCACCCGGGTTGAATGACGCCAATAAAGCCGAAACCCTTGATATCAATTCCATTCCGGACTCAATGATGGGATTGGATATTGGTCCCAAAACTGTGAAGGCTTTTTCGGATATCCTCAAAGATTCGGCCACCGTGATTTGGAACGGACCTATGGGTGTCTTCGAAAAACCGGGATTTGACAGAGGCACTTTGGATATCGCCAATTCCCTGGCGGATTGTCATACAAATGGCGCAATTGTCGTTATTGGCGGAGGTGATACGGCGGCAGCAATCGATCAATTCGGCTTGATGGATTCCATGTCCCACGTTTCCACGGGTGGCGGAGCTTCTTTGGAACTTTTGTCCGGTAATCATTTACCGGCTATTCTTGCATTGGAGAGTTAATCATGATAAAACCGATTGTGGCCGGAAACTGGAAGATGAATTTTGTCCCATCCGAATCGGATACTTTCGTCGATAAATGCCGGAATATGCTGTTGGATATAGATAGGGCTCAGGTTATATTCTGCCCGCCTTTTACAGCCCTGGAAAGGGTGAAAAAAGCGCTTGATGGTTCTGCACACGGTATTGGGGCTCAAAATTGTCATTGGGAATCCCACGGTGCATTTACCGGTGAAATTTCACTGGAGATGTTAATTGACATTGGTGTTCAATATGTCATCATCGGTCATTCTGAGCGCAGGCATGTATTCCATGAACCGGATGATTGGCTCAACCGGAAATTACATGCTGTATTGAAATCGGATCTGATCCCGATGTTTTGCATTGGTGAGACACTTGAGGAACGACAGGCCGGACAAACCGAAACGGTTCTCCGAACCCAATTGATGCAGGGCCTGAAATCCGTGACCGATATTTCAAAGATTATCATCGCTTATGAACCAGTCTGGGCGATCGGTACCGGTGTAACTGCCACGCCCGAACAAGCCGGAGAATCGCACGCAATCGTGCGAAAAACAATCCGCGAACTGTATGATTATGAAAGTGTAGACTCTTTGCGCATTTTATACGGTGGCTCCGTTAAACCTTCAAATGCGGTTGCACTGATTACGACTCCGGGAGTGGATGGTTTTCTTATCGGCGGCGCCAGTTTAAAGGCAGATGATTTCAGTGACATTGCGAAGACTGTAGAACAAAATTACATAAGGAATTAAATGTTAGGTTTTCTGATTTTCATACATTCGCTTGTCAGCGTATTCCTGGTTGTCGTGATTCTCATGCAAGCCAGTAGCGGTGGCGGCTTGTCCGGAACATTTGGAAGTACAGCTGCCAGCGGATTATTCGGTGGTCGTGCCGCAGCGACTGTATTGAGTAAGGTAACAACTTGGCTTGCGATACTATTCATGGCTTTGGCCGTTGTCATCAGTATAATTAGTTCGAATTCGAATCGACAACCTGAATCTCTTTTGAGACAGGAAGCCGGAAACCAGGTGGTAACTCCGGGTGCGGATTTATCCGTTCCGGCCGGAACCGAAACACCGGATAATCAATAAAATTGATCTAATTGCCGAAGTGGTGGAACTGGTAGACACGCTGTCTTGAGGGGGCAGTGGGGGAAACCCTGTGCGGGTTCGAGTCCCGCCTTCGGCACTGGGAAAATTGAGGGAAAAATGACGCGACGTTTTGGATATTCTTGGCTGGTCACAGCCTTTTTGTTAACAGGATTGATGGCGCAATCAACCGAAACCATCATGGCTGCTGCAAATGAAAAGGTTGAGCAAAAAGATTGGAAAAGCGCAGAAAAACTTTTCCAAAAAGCTGTTGAGGTTGATCCAACAAATCATTTGGCGTATTTCAATCTTGGTAAGGTCTACTATCGGATGGGGTATTTGGACAGTGCCTTGACTAATGTAGATCAGGCACTTAAAATGGATTTGGGATCGGATGAATACCGTAACGAATACAATCTGTTGCGTGACGTGAGCAGTATGATGAGAGATGCCGGACGAAACATGAATACCGGCGCATATGATGAAGCTTTTCAGACGTATGAGAATGCCAGTAAAAAAGCCCCTGATTTTCCTGAAGCGTATTTTAGTATGGGTTTGGCGAAATTCAAGATGGAAGACCTGGATTCGGCTGTTTCATATTTTAGAAAGACTTTAAATGTGTATCCGGAACATGAAAATGCCAAGTCAATGATTTATAATGTAGTCAAAAAGACATTTAATGAAGGGAATAATGCCTATCGGTCAAGGAATTATGAATTGGCTGTTCAGTACTACCAGCATGTCCTTCGTCTGGATTCCACATTTTATTTGGCGGACTACCAATTAGGTGTACTTCAGGCAAAAGACCACCATTACGAAGAGGCAATTGCATTATACAAAAAAGCGCTTCAGGTAAAACCTGATTTTTATCAGGGTTGGTATGCCATTGGATTGGCTCAGAATAAAGATGGGGACTCTGACGAAGCGATTGCTTCCTATCAGAAAGCAATTGAAATCAATCCGGGATATACAAAAGCCTATGTAGCGATCGGAGCTATCTATATTGATAAAAAGGATTTTGACAATGGTAAAAAAACCCTGGAACAGGCGATCCAAATAGATCCTAACGACGAATCCACTTTGGCATCCCTAGGTGCGATTTACGTTGAGCAGGAAGATTTCGAGGGTGCTGTAACCTATTTGGAATCTGCTGTTAAAAACGACAAGAGGCATTCGGATTATAAATCATGGTATCATCTGGCCGCATCCTACAATAAGCTTGGCCAATGCGATAAAGCCAGGGATGCAGCCCGGCAATGCACACAAATTAACCGTAGATTCGGTGGCGGCTGGCTTGAACTTGGTATATCGGAATATTGTAATGGAAAGGGAAGTAAAACGGCCGCACTCAATGATTTGGAAACCGCCCGCGGGGACCACAACTGGCGTCGGATGGCCGAATACGAGATCGACAAGATAAAAAACCCGGCCAAATACGAACAATAGTTCGCTGATATTACCATGATTAAAGCGGTCATATTTGACCTGGACAACACGCTGCTTGATTTCATCAAGATGAAGCAGGACGCAGTTTCCGCTGCAATTTCCGCCATGATTGAAGCCGGGTTGCAGGTGGACCCGGAAAAATCGTATAAAACCATTTTTGATCTTTACCAGGAACATGGCTGGGAAAACCAGCAGGTATTTAATGATTTCATGAAAATGACAATCGGCCATGTGGACAATAAATACCTGGCTGCCGGTGTGGTGGCGTATCGGCGGGCCCGGGAAGCAAGTTTGCTGGTGTATCCCAACGTAAACCGTACCTTGTTTACTTTATTAAAGATGGGGATTAAACTGGCGGTTATTTCCGATGCACCCAGCCGGGAAGCCTGGATGCGAATTTACTATTTGAATCTGCACCATTTATTTGATGTTGTACTGACTTTTGATGAGACGCAGGTAAGAAAGCCCTCTCCGGTTCCGTTTCAAATGGCACTGGATCAACTGAAGATTTCACCGAAGGAAGCGCTCATGATCGGCGATTGGCCTGAACGGGATGTGGCTGGGGCAAAACAATTAGGTATCCAGACTATATTCGCAAGATACGGAGACACGTTTGGGACCAAACATTCGGGAGCAGATTGGGACGTGAACGACATTTTTGAGGTGGTCGGGATTGTCCGTGATCTCAACCGTGAATAACTTATCCTTGGGAACTGATCTGGTTGAAATCAGCCGGATACGTTCCATTTTATCATCCGATCATTCCATTCAATTTAAAAACCGGGTTTATACCACCTCTGAGCAAGCCTATTGCGATTCCAAATCGGATCCAATCATTCATTATGCAGGACGGTTTGCGGCCAAAGAAGCTATTCGTAAAGCGGTCATGTCCCATCCCAGTGTGCCGCCCACACCGCCATTTCAACAGATTGAAATTCTTTCGGATACGTCCGGAGCCCCTGTAGTCAGTCATCGGTTACCCTTGATGTCTGAAAACCAAATCGTGGTGTCTATTTCTCATACGGAGAGCCACGCTATCGCAACCGCTATTATTTTTACTTGAAGCAATGATTCCGTTAGTTACTCGCAATCAATCTCGGGAATTGGACCGCCAGGCCATCAAGGAAATGGGAATACCCGGGATTCAATTGATGGGCAACGCCGGACAATCTGTCGCTGATTTTGTGCTCTCTTTAAATAAAAAGGATTCTACAGTTAATCGTATTGCTATAGTTTGTGGTAAGGGGAATAATGGCGGTGACGGATTCGCAGCAGCAATTCCGTTGAAAGAAGCCGGTTTGGATGTGACCGTGTTTTCATTGGTGGACAGAGAAAATATTCAGGGAGATTCATTGCATTTTTTCCGAAAATGTGATGAGGTCAATATTCCAATTCAATTTGGAAGCTCCGTCCCGGAAAAGGAAGAATTCCCGGTGATCATCGATGGTATCTTTGGGACCGGGTTTCACGGCGAACTGGACGAAACGATCGCAGACTGGACGCAATGGATACAGGCCTGCAGTAAACACATTGTCGCGATTGACATTCCCAGCGGAGTCGATGCTGAATCCGGTACCGTTTCCGAAAAGGCATTAAATGCCGATACAACAATAACCATGGGTTATGTGAAAGTGGGAATGACCCTGGAACCGGGTAAATCCCATTGCGGAAATGTGGTTCCGGTTGACATCGGTTTCCCCAGCATCTTTGAATCGCTACCCGGAAGGCATTGTTTTTTATACACACGCGAGGATGCAATCGCCGACCTTCCAACCTTGACACCAGACACACATAAACATCACCGCGGGAAAGTACTCATTATTGCCGGTTCGAAAGGTTTGACCGGAGCAGCGGCTTTAGCTACTTACGGAGCATTGCGCGCAGGTGCGGGATTAACGGTAACTCTGGCTCCGACTTCTATTGAATCGACCTACGAAACGTTAATCGTTGAAGGAATGACGCATGGTCTTCTTGACAATGGGAAGGGATATTTCATCCCTGCCGGAATCGAAGCGGCCCGGCAGTGGATTGACTGGTGCGATGCAATCGTCATCGGCCCGGGACTGGGGCGTGAATCCGAAACCATTGAGTTTTTAACTCAACTTATCCCCACACTGAACAAACCCATGATCATCGATGCGGACGGGTTTCAGCCTTTTATTCGTAGGAAGTTGCGTTTTGACCAGATTCAAGCGCCGTTTATGATTACGCCTCATTATGGAGAATGGGCGCAGATTGGCGGATTCGAAGCGGGACAGATCAGGTTACATTTGCAAGATTTGTTGGATGTTTTTTTTAAGGAATTCAACGGTGTATTGGCCTTAAAAAATGCGCCCACATGTACCGTATTTGGTGACGGTCTTGTTATGAACAGCAGCGGGAATCCGGGAATGGCAACTGCCGGGAGCGGAGATGTATTTTCCGGAATTTGCGGTACTTTCCTGGCACAGGGATTGGCTCCGAAAAAAGCTTCGATGTTAGCCGCATTTATTCACGGATTAGCAGGCGATGAATCGGCCGATACAAAAGGCGGGATTGGAATGATTGCCCGTGATCTTCTTGGGACAGTACGACGAGTGATAGATGAATTGGACCAAGCTTCGTAATCCGGGATTGATCTTTTGGGTTTACGGTGTGCTGATCCTGTGCGGTTCCAGCATTCCGTCGGCATCAATGCCGAAATTGGAAATCCTTACCTTTGACAAGGTCATTCACTTTACGGAATACTCAATATTCGGCATATTGTTTTTGCGTTATTACCGACGTAAATCTCCTTCGAACAAATGGTTAGTATTTCTGTTGATACCTTTACTTTTCCCGCTGCTGGATGAATCCTGGCAGCGATTAATTCCCGGTCGCGATTCCAGCATTTTTGACGCAATGGCGGATTGGTTAGGAATTGCTTTTGGTTATGGGTTGGGATATTTTATATCCAGGCATGATAGAACATATTTCCGTACGTGACTTTGCTATCCTGAACAAAGTCGAACTGGATTTAAAGGAGGGACTGACGATCATCACCGGTGAAACCGGCTCCGGAAAATCTATTTTGGTCCAGGCTATTGGTGTTTGTCTGGGAGGGAAAACAACAGACATCATGGTGCGAAGTCAATCGGACCGGGCGGTAATTGAAGCAAGCATCAATCAGGAATCTTATCGACGTGTTATATATAAATCAGGAAGAGCGCGATCATTTATCAGCGATGAACCGGTTCGTGAGCCGGAATATAAAAAGAGTACCCAGCCGTTGGTCGATTTTCACGGACAACACGAGCAACAGCATATTATGAACTCCCAAACGCATATCGATTATTTGGACCAATATGCAGGGCTTGGAGACAAGGGTGATGAAATTAGCGAATTGTTTCAGCAAATCCAAAAAGGCCGTCGGAATCTCACTCAATTACGGCAAAAACAAACCCGATCCGAAGAAATGCGTGAATTGTATAGATTCCAACTTCGTGAATTGGAAACCGTCGATCCACAACCGGGTGAAGATGAAGCAATTACCGAAGAATTGAAAATATTGACTCATGCCCAGGAATTGGTCAATGCGTTGCGGGATGCGGCGTATAAACTGACCGATTCTGACAATGCCCTGAGTGCGGAATTGACAGAAATTATTAAATCGCTGGATCGTTTATCCCGGTATGATCAAACCCTGGCTTCCTTTACCGAAAGTCTGAAATCTTCTCTGGTGCTGATCCGGGAAACAACCGATGATATCAGCCGTCACGCTTCCGGGATTGAAAACAATCCGGAGCGTCAGACCGCTCTGGACGAACGGCTCCAGGCGCTGGAAATGTTGAAGCGGAAGTACGGAGGATCGCTGGAAGCCGTGATAAAGTCCCGGGAAAAGGTTGGAAAAGATTTGGAATCCATCCAAGGTTTGGGAGATCAAATTCTCGAAGCTGAAAAAATACTGAGTTCACAGGAGAAACAATACAGGAAGCTGGCTCTGGAACTTCATAATAAACGAAAGAATGTGTCTAAATCCCTGGCTCATGAATTAGAATCTGTTTTGGGTGAATTAGCCATGTCTGACGCACAAGTGGACATTCGTTTATCAATCAATCCGGAAGAGGACTCTTTCTGCCAATTAGATGGTCAACCGGTCGCGGCCGGAGAAAAAGGGATTGACGAGATAGAATTTTATTTGAGCGCAAATCCCGGTGAAGCGCTGAAACCCTTGGCAAATATTGCTTCCGGAGGTGAAATTTCACGTATCATGCTGGGATTAAAAACGGTTTTCCAGAAAACCGATCCCGTTGATACCATGATCTTCGACGAAATAGACACCGGTATTTCCGGTTCAACCGCCAGTAAAGTGGCGCAGAGCCTCAAATCCCTTTCGGGGACAAAACAGGTTATTTGTATAACACATCTACCCCAAATTGCTGCCCAGGCTGATCACCATCTGCATGTCACAAAATCCGCAACGGTCGACACGACGGATGTTCATTTTGAATATATTGAACCCTGGCGCAGTGAGCAGGTATTAGCCGAATTAACTGCACTAACACCACGGAATTAAATGGATAAAATCGTTATTCAGGGCGGGAAAGAACTCAACGGGTCGGTTTCGATCAGCGGCGCCAAAAACGCTGTATTGCCGATCATGACTGCCGCACTTTTAGTCGACGACATCACCATTATTAGAAATGTCCCGGATCTCCGCGATACACGAACCATGATCCGTCTTCTGGAGATGACCGGTGCCAAGGTTATTTTTATCGATCACCAACTCACCATCGATGCCAGATCAGTTAACAAGCCGGTGGCGCCTTATGAATTGGTTAAAACCATGCGCGCCTCCTTTTACGTGTTGGGACCTTTGCTCAGTCGCTTTGGTGAAGCGCGAGTGTCTATGCCGGGCGGTTGTGCCTGGGGACCGCGTCCGGTTGATTTTCATCTCAAAGGGATGGAAAAATTAGGTGCAAAAGTGTCTCTTGAAGGTGGCTATATCACCGCAAAGGCAGATGAATTGATCGGCACCACACTACGCTTTGAAATGCCATCCGTCGGTGCAACCGGAAATTTAATGATGGCGGCTGTGCGGGCTAAAGGCATAACCACAATTGAAAACGCAGCCCGTGAACCGGAAATAGTTCAATTGGGTGAATGTCTGAACAAAATGGGAGCGAAAGTAACCGGATTGGGTTCCGATGAAATCAGGATTGAAGGCGTCGATTCATTGCAAGGTGTAGAAGTTTCCATTATTCCCGATCGTATCGAAGCGGGAACGTTTCTCATCGCCGGGGCGATGCTTGGTTCCGTTACCGTGGAAAACGTTTTCCCGGAACATTTAAAAGTAGTTTTAGAGAAGTTAGATGAAGCTGGTGCCGGAATCTCTATTGTTAAGGATTCCATTACAATCAATCGTGCCGATATTATCAAGCCGGTCAATATGACCACAGCTGTATATCCGGGTTTTGCCACCGATCTTCAAGCCCAGTGGATCGCATTAATGACTCTGGCCAACGGGACATCAATTGTCACCGACACGATTTATCATGATCGGTTCGCCCATATTCCGGAGTTAACGCGATTAGGGGCGGACATCACGCTTGAAAACAATGTCGCCGTTGTTATCGGACAGCCAAAACTCATCGGTGCACCGGTGATGTCTACCGATATTCGGGCCAGCGCCTCGTTGATTATTGCAGGTCTGGCAGCAGAAGGGACAACAGAAATTTCACGCGTCTATCACATTGATCGCGGTTACGAGGAGATTGAGAAAAAATTCAGCCAATTGGGAGCTTCCATTACAAGAATTTCTGAATAGAGGACACTGATTTATGAAAATAGTTATCATTGGTGCGGGGGAAGTTGGATTTTATGTTGCCAAAGCCCTGAGCCAGGAAAATTTTGATATTACCATCTTGGATTTGGACCCGGCAAAATGCCGCCGGGCCTCCGAAAACCTGGATGTGATTGTTGTTGAGGGAAATGGCGCCAGTCCGAAGAATTTGATTGAAGCGGACGTTAAAAACGCAGATTATGTGTTAGCATTGACACGTGTAGACGAAGTCAATCTTATCGCTTCACAGCAGGCGCATGAACTGGGCGCCAAGCGAATTATTGCACGTTTGCGCAATCAACAATACACCGACCCGGATTCAATCATTCGTCCGGAGCAGTTTGGTATTGACCGGGTCATCCATCCGGAGCGTGAAGCCTGCCAGGAAATTGTCCGGTTAGTCCGTCATCGGTATGCAACGATGGTAGTGGATTTCGAAGGCGGGCGACTGCAAATGATCGGAATCCGACTGGATGATAAGTACCAGTCCCTGGTGGGGAAATCGGTAAAAGAAATTTGCGAAATCAATCCGGAAATTAAATTTGGTGTCGTCGCCGTCGTCCGCAATGGAGAAGCTACCGTTCCCTGGGGTGATTTTGTTTTTGAAAGCAACGATATAGCTTATTTCTTTACCCGAACGGACAAATTAAGCGGCCTGTTGAACATTCTGGGTGTGAAACAAATGGCCAACCGTCGGGTCATGATTCTCGGCGGAAGTAAAGTCGGCCGTTCTGTAGCTGAAGAGTTACAAGACGAAATGTCTGTTCGTTTGATCGAAAATAACCGGGAAAAAGCCAGTATGATTGCTACCCAGTTAGAGAACACCATGGTGGTAAATGCGGATGGTCTGGATGTGGAATTCCTAAAATCGGAGAATGTTCAGGAAGTGGACAGTTATCTGGCGGTTACCAACGACGAAAGAACCAATTTGCTTTCCGGCATTTTGGCGAATCATATGGGGGTGAAGCAATCCGTAATCCACATTACCACAACCGACTATCAGCCGTTTATCCAGGAAATTGGTGTGGCGGCTGTGGTCAGTAAGAATATGTCCACTGTAAATACAATCATTCGCGACATTCGCAGCGATCATTCGGAGATATCCCTGTTTTCTATGGAAGAAATTGGGGTAGAAGTGGTGGAATTCAATCCGGAGGTAGGTAGCCCAGTGACAGAAAAACCGCTTTCAGAACTTGATTTTCCGCGCGACAGTTTGGTTGGTGTGATTAACCATCACGGCCAACTCAGCATTGCCCGGGGCAGTTTTCAGCTATCGGATGAAGATACAGTGTTAGTGTTTACCAAACACACGGCTATGCGCAAATTAAAAAAATTATTTTCAAGTCGATGAATACACGCCCGATTATCAACATTCTGGCGGGGCTGATGACCTTATTGGGTCTGACAATGCTGGTTCCGGGTTTAATTGCCCTGGGTTACGGTGAGCCCGATGCGCAGGGCTTTTTCGCATCGGCAGGTGCCGTGATGATCATTGGAGGATTTCTGTGGCTGATTACCCGTGGCAAGACATTTATTACCAATAAAGACGGATTTGCCATTGTCACATTTGCATGGATATTTGCTGCCATTGTGGGTGCAATTCCATTTTATGTGACCGGTTATATCCCCAACGTGACTGACGCTTTTTTTGAATCCATGTCCGGTGTGACCACAACCGGGGCCACGATTATTGGGAATGTAACTACGTTACCAAATCTTCCCCATGGAATTGAATCACTTCCCCATGGAATACTGTTCTGGCGTTCCTTTATCCAGTGGATTGGCGGGATGGGGATCGTAGTATTTTATATCGCTATTTTACCTTTGTTAGGCATCAATGGTTTTCAATTATTTAAAGCGGAAGTTCCCGGGCCTGTGGCCGATAAAATTCGCCCCCGTGTAAGGGAAACGGCAAAGTATTTGTGGATGGTCTATTTCGGGATTACGGTTGCGGAAATTCTGTTACTGGGCATCAGTGGAATGAATTGGTTCGATGCAATTTGTCATTCCTTTACTACCATGCCAACCGGAGGATTCAGCACACAAAATGCAAGCATTGGTGCTTATGAAAATTCCATAATTCATTATATTATTATCGTATTTATGTTTCTGGCCGGTGTCAACTTTTCGTTACATTTTAAGTTACTTACGGGTGAGCACAAAATTTTATGGAAGGATAGTGAATTCAGGACATACATGGGTTTGGTTATTGTCGTTACAATTGTCATTACTTTAACGCGGGTTGCCCAGACCGGCAGCTTTAACCACACCGAATTTCGGGATTCCCTGTTTCAGACGGTGTCCATAATCACTACAACCGGATACGGAACCGCAAACTATATTACCTGGACATATGCGGCTCAGTTTGTTCTTTTGGCACTCATGTTTATTGGCGCCAGTGGCGGCTCAACCGGAGGCGGGATGAAGGTCATCCGTATTCTGGTCATTATTAAGTATATGATCATGGAAACGCGTCGAATGCTTCACGCACGAGCTATTATCCCGATTCGAATTGGTAAACGGTATATCAGTGAGGATATCATTCGCAATACACTGGGTTTTTTCCTGTTTTACGTTTCGATATTCACGATTGCCTCCTTGTTATTGACAGCGATGAACGTGGACTTGAATTCGGCCATCGGCGCTGCGGCGTCCGCACTTGGGAATATTGGTCCCGGACTGGGCGCTTTTGGCCCAAATAGTAATTTTGCTCTATTACCAGATTCTGGGAAATGGCTGTTGAGTTTTTGCATGCTGTTGGGAAGACTTGAGATTTTTACAGTTATGGTCATGTTCAGCCGTGAGTATTGGAAATAACTATTAAAAGGGGATAACATGAAATTTATACAAACCGAGATCAATGAACAGATTGGTACAATAACCATTAATCGACCGGATGCGTTGAATGCGATGAATTTGAAAGTGCTAAAAGAAATGGATCAGGCATTTTCAGAATTGATTGCTGATACAAAAGTAGGTGTGATCATCTTGACCGGCGCAGGCGAAAAAGCATTTATCGCCGGGGCCGATATAAAATTGTTGTCGTCAATGACTCCTGAAGAATCATATGAATTTTCGAAGAAAGGCCAGTTATTGACATTAAAAATTGAATCATCTCCGAAACCAGTAATTGCTGCGGTGAATGGGTTTGCCTTGGGAGGTGGTTGTGAATTGGCGATTGCCTGTCATCTTCGTATTGCCTCCCGGAATGCTCAGTTCGCTCAACCGGAAGTGCATCTTGGCATTATTCCTGGTTGGGGCGGGACTCAAAGACTCCCCCGATTGATCGGCGCCGGATTGGCGGCGGAATGGATCGTTACCGGCGATATGAATTCCGCAGAAGAGGCTTATGCTCACGGATTGGTGAACGATGTTGTGGAACCGGACCAGTTAATGATCCGTGCCAGGAAGATGGCAGCCGCTATCCTGAAAAACGGTCCGGAAGCGATTCGCGTTGCCCTGGAGTGCATTCGAAAAGGTACCCATTTGCCAATCGAAGAAGCGCTGGAGCTTGAGGCCGATACATTCAAACAGCTCTTTGGCACGCCTGAAAGCGATGAAGGTTTGAAAGCATTTGTCGAAAAGCGACTACCCAATTTCAGATCATAGCTGCAATGCCACGATACGCAATCTTATGCCTGGGGGCGTTTACATATATTTTAAATAAATCCGGAAACATGCTCATCCGGTATTTCCCGGATCAGGTTGCAGCAGTGATCGATCCGGAAAAAGCGGGCATGACGGCACAACAGGTTTTGGGATACGGCGGTGATATTCCTGTCGTATCAACTTTTAAAGAGTGCCAACAATTCAATCCTGACACTGTCTTAATCGGGAATGCCCCCCAGGGGGGATTTATCAGACCGGAATACAGAGTTGAAATCCTTGAAGCGATTAACTCCGGATGCAATATAATCAGCGGAATGCACACCTTTCTCATTGATGATCCGGAAATTCGCACGGTAGCGGAAAATGCAGATATTTCCTTAAGGGATCTTCGTCGGCCACCGAAGCCGCCGCATTTTCCAAAAGGAAGCTGGAAGACGCGAAAAACACCGGTACTTCTTGTTACGGGTACCGATTGCGATTCAGGGAAAATGACCACAGCCTGGGAACTGACTCTTCGACTTCGGGAAAAAGGTTGGGATACGGAATTCATCGGAACCGGGCAAACCGGAATCCTGCTCAGTGGGAATGGCGTTCCGGTCGATGCAGTAGTAGGAGACTTCATGGCCGGGGAGATCGAATATGCAATTGATCAGGTTGCGGATCATTGCGATTTGGTGATTGTGGAAGGGCAGGGGGCGCTCACAAACATGTATTATTCCGGTGTAACTCTGAGCCTGATGCACGGTGCGATGCCTGATTGGATTGTCATGACCCATGAACCTTCCAGAAAACTGGATGTAACCGATTATCCCATTGTTCCCCTGGAAACAGTTGTGCAATTGCATCTGGATTTAATGAAACCATTTAGATCAACAAAATTTGTTGGTGTCAATCTTTTGACACATCAGATGACAGAAGACGCAGCTTTGGACGCAATCAACTCAGTTGAAAACCAAATCAACAAACCCGTTACAGATTTAATCCGATTTGGAAACCGTCAACTGATTGATGCAATAGATGTGGAATTGAAATCGTGGAAGTGAATTATACGACATATCGATTGGAGTGTACACATCCGTTTGGAATATCACGGAGTACGCACAGTTGGTACGACAGAGTGTTTATTTATCTATCGAAAGATGGGATAACCGGTCGCGGAGAAGCAGCACCTTCCGAGCGCTACGGCGAATCCGTTGCACAAATTGAAGCTGTACTTAGAGAAGGAGTGACCTTACCGGAAATACAATCCGATCCCACTTCCTATCAGCAGGCAATTCGCGCGGCTTCCCACGGAATTCATGCACTTGAAGCCGCACTGGATATGGCCGTTTGGGACTGGTGGGCTCAGAAGCAAAATAAGCCGCTATTCCAAATGTTTGGCGTTAATCCCGAGAAGACGCTTCCCACATCGTTTACAATCGCTCTTGGTGACTTTAATATACTTAAACAAAAGATAGAGGAAGCAGAGCCCTATAAAATCCTGAAGATTAAATTGGGGACAGACAAAGATCGTGAGATCGTGAAGGAAATTAGGAAGTATACGGATAAAACCATCCGCGTGGACGCGAATGAAGGGTGGACGACCGGTCAGGCGCTGGAGATTATTCCCTGGCTGGCCGATCAAGGTGTGGAGTTAATCGAGCAACCTTTGCCTGCCGACCAATTAGCAGAAACAAAAAAAGTAAGCGCGGCATCGCCGATTCCGGTGATTGCCGATGAAAATTGTATCACAGGAAATGATATTCCAAAAATCGCAGATTCCTTTAACGGAATCAACATCAAGCTGATGAAGTGTGGTGGTCTCACCGAAGCTTATCAAATGATCAAGCTGGCTCAACATTTTGGATTAAAGATCATGGTCGGATGCATGGTGGAATCGTCCGTGGCAATCACCGCCATGTCTAATTTGATTTCCTATATCGATTTTGCCGATTTGGATGGGAATTTATTGGTGACAAATGATCCTTACCAAGGGGTGCGATTGGAAGACGGTAAACTGGCCTTATCCCATGAACCGGGTTTAGGACTCCAATTAAGGGAAAAGTTTGTTGGGAAAGATGGGTTAGTATGAAAATATTAGGACTTGAACACGTTGGCATTGCCGTTGAATCCGATGAAAAAAGTCGTGCTGTTTGGGAAACACTTTTAGGGCTAACGGCATCCGGGAAAGAAACGGTAGAAGGCCAGGGAGTGGCGACAACTATTTATCCGGTTGGCGGAAGTAAGCTGGAAACATTAAACAGTATAAAACCGGATTCTCCGGTGGGGCGTTTCCTGAAAAAAAGTGGACCTGGGTTACATCATCTATGTTTTGAAGTGGATGATATAAATAACGCAATAAAAGAATTAACGGGAAAAGGGATAAGGGTAATTTATGAAAATCCACAGACCGGTGTGGAAGGATTTGTCGTCACTTTTCTTCATCCCAAAGACACCGGTGGTGTTTTGGTAGAACTGGCGCAAAAAATGCAGGGATAATGTGAATGGTTAAGGAAGTAAAACGAAGCGATTTTGATCACTGGGTACCCTTGCGCTCCCGTTGGCGCGATATGGACGGATTACGACATATTAATCACGCGGCCTATTTGACTTACATGGAATCGGCACGTTTGGATTACTACAATGAATTGGGTTTTGAATATGACCGTTGGGATTTGGATATCAGCACCATATTAGCGGGCATGGAAGTGGATTATCTTCGACAGGCGTCCCATCCCACCGTGTTTGAAGTGGGAACTCGAATGATTCGGATTGGAAGGACCAGTTTTGATTTGTTGACAGCCGTTTTTCAAAAGGATAGTGATGTTTTATACGTTCAGGCCAACTTCACCCTGGTAACATTCAATTATGGGACTAACAAGAAAATCCCGGTTCCCGATCAGTTCCGAACCATGCTTAAACCGATGGGAAATCCGATCAAACATAGATGAGACCGATTTCCGATTATCTGCCACTTGATGTGGTCCACGATTCGTTGCTGGATCGATTGGCGTACGCCCACGATGCCAGTTTGTACAGACTTGTTCCTAAAAAGGTCGTAAAACCACGGGACGAATCGGAAGTTATCTCTTTGCTCAGGTATTGTCGGGAGATCGGGGAATCGGTCACGTTTCGCACCGGCGGAACGAGTTTATCCGGTCAGTCTGTGACCAACGGAATCATCGCCGATGTCTCCAACAGGTGGATGGATTTCAAAATCGAAAATTCAGGACAGATCATCCGGCTTCAACCCGGGCTTGTGGGTGATTATGCTAACCAATATTTAAAACCCTACCATCGGAGGATTGGACCGGATCCGGCTTCCATTAAAGCGGCACGCATTGGGGGAATCTTCAATAACAATGCCTCCGGGATGTGTTGCGGGACGGCTCAGAATTCATACCATACTTTGGATTCAGTTCGTTTCATCCTGGCGAACGGACATCTTTATGATACGGAGGTCAGGGAGGATTATAACCGCTTTGTCGAACAGGAGAGTGCTCTGGCGAACGGTCTTCTTAAATTGAAAACGATGATCCAAAATTCTCCGAAAAGCCTGGAAAAGATCCGAAAAAAGTACCGGATGAAGAATACGTTGGGTTATTCAATGAATGCGTTCCCGGACTTCGATCATCCACTGGATATTTTTGCCCATTTGCTGGTTGGATCAGAAGGAACATTGGCATTTTTATCGGAAATCCGATTTCAAACTGTTCCCGATCCACCTGAGAAATCGACAGGATTAGCCTTATTTCCCAATTTGCGTGAGGCATGCGCCACACTACCTGTTTTGATTGACAGCGGAGCCAATGCGGTGGAATTGATGGATTATGCTTCATTGACAACGGCAAAATATTTGGATAATCCGCCTTATGCTATTGAAGACCTGGACCAAGAATCAGCGGCGCTATTAATCGAATACCAGGGTGAAAATCCGGAGGAATTGGTTGAGCGAACAAAGTCGGTCATGACGCAAATATCAGGGAAGGGGAATCAAATCCTGGGCGGGTTTCAATCGGGCGAAGCGCGGCGGAATGCCCTATGGCAAATACGGAAAGGTTTATACCCGACGGTTGGTTCACTTCGGAAAACCGGAACCAGTGTAATAACTGAAGATATTGCCTATCCAATTGCGGATCTTCCGGACGTGGTGGATCGGCTGCACAAATTATTTGAAAAATGGCATTTTGATGATGCGGTGGTTTTTGGTCATGCCAAGGATGGGAATCTGCATTTTGTCACCTCCATTGATTTGGACACTAAGGCCGGTGTGAAAAATTATGCAGGACTCATGGATGGATTGGTTGAGTTAACCACGGTTGTGCATCCCGGATCGCTGAAGGCGGAACACGGAACCGGACGGAATATGGCGCCTTTCGTGGAAGCGGAATGGGGCGGTGAGTTATACAAAATGATGTGGGACGTGAAGCAGTTGGCTGA
>CAZJWP010000027.1:0-21957 GCA_964549745.1 uncultured bacterium
CTTGGTCGGACTGATAATTCCGGGAATTCCATGATGTTTGAACCGGTTCCTTCTTATCTGAATACCTCTTCATCGCGAATTGCTAAATCCGATGAGCCGGAGACCTGGCCGACTGTATGGCCCGACAAATTGGAAGATCAATCCGATCCGGGATGGTCCGGTTCCTGGGATGGTTACTTTGGAAAGAACCAGTTTAATGCGGATCAGGAAATCTTTTTCAAAATATCGGATGACCGGAATTTCTTGCGAGGTGGTACCTATATCCCGGACACAACGGATTTAACAAGACGGGGAATGGGCGTTCTGGCCGGAATGCGCGTCATGGAATGGTCGCAAGTTCTGGTAGAGGATGTCGTGTTTGTATTATACGAAATCAAGAATGACGGAACAAAAGATTTAGACAAGATGTCCTTCTGTCTCTGGTTGGCCGATTTGGTTGGTGGTGATGGAGATAATAGTGACGATACACCCGACTTCGATCTGGAATATGATATCGCCTGGAGTATGGATGCGGATGGAATTGGAAATGCTGCCTTTGGCAGTGATCCGGTTGGTGTCGCAGCTACCGCATATTTGGAAACACCCGGTAATTCAGCTGATCGGATTGACAATGATGGTGATGGTGAACCATTCGGACCGGTTGTGACAGAAGAATGGTCCACCACCGAGGACCGAACCAATGGAGTTGATGACAACTTTAATGGGCTTATTGATGAAAGTGATGCACATATTTCATTTGGAGACCAGACCGGCGTAACCTACAAAGACGGTATTGATGACAATGGAAACGGGGAAGCCAATTCACCTGTCATTACGCAAGAAATGGTGGATGCGGCCAATACGGATGCTACCCCAACTTCTACAACACTTACTTATGTTGCTAACTGGCATCGGTGGCCGCCCCATCCGGAAAATGATACATTTCAAAATGGTCAAATCCACCTTATCGAAGTGGGCGCCGATGATATGGGTAAAGCGTTTGCCGATAATATTGACAATAATGAGAGTCAGGAATATCCATTGGGTACCGGGGCTGATACATCGGCGCCCAGGATTACACAGGATATAATCGATGCGGCTGCCGGTGATCCGTATCATCGGTATCGGGTTCCGGGAACAGACATTATTCTTTATGATGTGGGTTCGGAAGACCTGGGTCTTCGCTACGCGGACGGTATTGATAACGATGGAGATGGTGCAGTTGACGAAGGTATCGACGAGGGTATTGATGAAATGATAGACGAATCACGTGATAACGGTATCGATGATGATGGCGACTGGAATCCTTTAACGGACGATATTGGTTTAGACGGTGATGATGCTACGTTAGACCAGGGGCAGAACGACGGTCGTCCTACTTCGGGAACCGGCACCAACCGGCCGGGTGAACCGGATATTGATAAAACCGATGTATCCGAATCGGATCAAATGGGATTAACCCGTGTGAATTATGACGCAGCCGGTAGTATTCCAACGGGTCAGGATGCGGCTTTGTGGCTGTTTTACATGATCCCCGGAGAATTCTGGCAACCACCGGTGGGAGGACAACCGCCCGGTGATTATGATCTTTTTGTAACATCGGCCTTTTTCCCGATCAGAGCCGGTGATACCAAGCGAATTTCCATGGCTGTCTGTTTGGGGCAGGATGTTGCCGATGCTCAACGAAATAAAGATGTGGCTCAGCAGACCTACGATGAGGACTATCAGTTTGCCAAGGCACCCATACCTCCCCATCTAAAAACAATTGCCGGAGATCATCAGGTCACTTTGATCTGGGACGCTCTTTCAGAGGCATCCTTTGATACTTATATGGACGGTATCGGTTCGGAAGGGCATGATTTTGAAGGCTATAAAATCTATAAGGCAACGGATCCGGAATTTGCTGATGTCTATTCCATAACCGATGCACAAGGGAATCAAACTTTTTATAAACCGCTTAAACAGTGGGATCTGGTCGATGGAATCGAAGAGTATCACGAAGTACCCATTAATGGAACGCATTACTGGCTGGGCTCGGAAACCGGTCTGGTTCATTCGTATGTGGACAATGACGTTGTAAATGGACAGACGTACTATTATGCCATTGTTGGCTATGATTTTGGCGGAGACATTAGCAATAATATTCCGCCTACGGAATCTACCCGGCGGTTATCGATTAACAGTTTGACCGGGGCGATTACAAAAGGGCCCAATGTCGCAGTTGTTACACCAGAACCTCCGGCTGCCGGATTTGTTGAAGCCAGTGTCGACAGTTTCAACCTGGTTCAGGGTACGACTTCAAGTAAGATTACATACAAGGTTGTAAACCCATTCGACATTAAACCCGGACATTCTTATCGGGTGACATTTGAAGATACTGTTCATCCGAAACAGGGTGGTTTATTCAGTCCGGGATATGATACACTGACAACGAAGTCTTTTACCCTGGCTGATGTTACCGATACATTAAATATTGATACGTTGATTGACCGTAGTAACCGGCTGAAAATCACGGATGAACAACCAATCACTGAAGGATTTCAACTGCAATTAGACAATCAGGATTTTCTATATCTGAATACTCAAACCTCTCATTGGTCTGCGGATTCTGTTTGGAATTATGTTCTGAATGTCTTCAGCCTTTCAACGGTTATCGGTACACCTCAACCGGCAGATTATCGTATTGTCGTTGATAATATGAGTGAAGGATCCCTGTCCCTGATTGCACCCGATCAAACTGAAATGATCGTACAGGACGGATACTTCAGTGGAAGTTATATCCGTACCTTAAATGCCTTTCCCGGTCATTCAGCCAACGGGACATGGACGCTAAAGATCGATGACCTTGGCGGAGACGGCGGCAATACAGCTACAAATATTTCCATGACAATCAAGGACAGCAGCAATTCATACTATCATTTCGATTTCCCGGACGGGCCGGATGTTTCCGGTTATACCACTGACTATTCTTGGTCAACCGATGTAACGAATGTGCCATCCATTAAATCACTGAAACTTTCCTATACTTGGACAACGGTAGACACCGGACTAACCAAATCCATCGACTATGCGGTCGGGTTTACACAATTCCACTCCCATGAAATCAATTACCACGTCGAGAAACGAACCCATCTCACCGGAGTGGACTCCGTTGACTGGGAAACGATTCCGATCGCATTTGGCGATTTTGCTCCGTATGAAAACGGGGGCGGCAATGGGATACTCGATGCGGATTCCGTTGAAACCGATTGGGTTATATTCATGGATAACGAACGAAATGGGAGTCCATATCCTTCCTGGATATTCAAGATGGATTATCCGCGCCCCTGGATTAAGGATCATATTTACGGTCCGGAACCGGGTGATACACTATTCCTCTACATCAATAAACCCTTCCTGTCGACGGATATCTTTGAATTTTCAACGACGGCACCGCATATCGATGAGGGTAGTGTTGCTTCACAAATGAAGCGCATTAAAGTCGTTCCAAATCCGTATGTTGCAACGGTTCCATGGGAGCCGCGGAATCGATTTACTTCCGGTCGGGGACCACGTTCCATTCACTTCAATCATCTGCCTTCCAATTGTACCATACGCATTTTCACCGTGTCGGGTGAACTGGTCAAAACAATTTATCATAACTCCGACACCTTCGATGGTACAGCAGAGTGGAATTTGCTTACGAAAGATAATTTATCCGCTGCATACGGGATTTATGTCTATCACGTAGAGGCAAAGGATCCTGTGACCGGCAAGATCCTGGGTGAACATATCGACAAATTTGCTGTGATAAAATAAGGGACCTGTCATGAAAAATATTAAACCGATACTCATTATGATTCTGGTCATCGGTATTACAGGTGCCCAGAATGTCAATAAAGCGGGAACGACAGCAGCCAATTTTCTGAAGATTGGGGCGGGAGCCCGGGCAGTAAGTATGGGCGGCGCTTTTGTATCGCTGGCAAATGATGCTTCCGCCTTGTACTGGAATCCCAGCGGGATTACACAACTCAAAATGCCGGAATTACTCGTCAATCAAACCCAATGGATTGCTGATATTAATTTCACCTACCTGGGGTACGTTCAGCCTGTTCCCGGAATAGGTGTTCTGGGTTTTCAGGTCTCGGCAATGACCATGAGTGATATGGACGTGACACGATATGGTTATGAAGAGGGGACCGGTGAGACGTTTAAAGCCGGGAGTTATGCTGTTGGTTTGGCCTATGCCCGATCGTTAACCGATCGATTTAGCATGGGGGTCAATGTCAAATACATTAACGAATTTATCTCTCAAAGCACAGCGCCCGGGTTTGCAGTGGATCTTGGATCCTTATTTATCACACCATTCAAAGATATTCGATTTGGTGTCAGTGTGAGCAATTTCGGTCCAAAGATGCAAATGAGTGGTAGTGATTTACTGGTTACAAAAGATATCGATCCGATTCACAACGGGAATAACGAAAACATCAATGCCTATCTTTCTACGGACAAGTTCGATCTGCCGCTTTTTCTCCGGGTTGGATTATCCGGCGAACTGATCGATACAAAACTCATGCGATTAACCTGGTCGGTGGATGGTATTCATCCTAACGATAATTCCGAGTACATGAATGCGGGTGGGGAATTGACTCTAATGAATGGGTTGGTCGCAGTACGCGGCGGACTGAAATCTCTGTATCAGGAAGACCGTGAAGAACAATTCACCCTGGGCGCCGGCTTACATATTCCGGTAAATCGCACCATGACAATGGAAGCGGATTACGCCTACGAAACATTTGTTCATCTTCATCCCATCGGAAAGATGGCCATCCGAATTGTGTTCTAAATATCAGAAATTGGAACGAGCTATTCTTGTGAATTACACTTGTCAGAAAGTGCATACACACCTAAATTTCGACCGATTTTCGAAACGTAACTCAGATATGAGTTACTGTTTTTGAATTGATTGCAATCAAACACTTTGGAATTCCAAACAATAACAAGAGGTCTAACATGAAAAAAGCGTTAATGGGACTCATTGTATTATCGCTGGTCTCATTTGCTTGGGGTGTTAACGTGACCTTTATCGTCAATATGTCAACCTACCCCGATGGTGCTACCGACTCGACCAGCACTGTCCACCTTCGGGGAGATATGAATGGCTGGTCTGATACAGATGCGATGACAAATGTTGGCGGTGATAATTGGTCCGTAACCCTCGACTTACCCAGCGACTCAACTTATGGGTACAAATTCACGCATACCGATGCGCTAGGCAACCTTACATGGGAAGGCGATCCAAATCGCTCCATTACCATTCCGGCAACCGACACAACGGCAATGCATTATTGGGGCCCCGGAACTGCTCCTTATACCGAAACCGACTCCGTTGATGTGTGGTTTCGTGTAAATATGTCCGGTGTCGTTGGCTATGACGGCGGTCAGGTTGATGTTCGCGGTGATTTCAATGGCTGGAGCGCCGGAAATGATCTTACCCAGGAATCGAATACCGATTTTTGGTCAGGACAAGTTTCCATGGGAGCCGGTGCCCAGGGATACAAATTCACTTACACAGGAAGCAGTGGTTTGGTCTGGGAGAGTATCGACAACCGCACGTTTACTGCCGCAAACGATACGACTCTAGCCTGGAAATATTTTGACGACACTCCTCCAACGGGTGCCACAGTTGATACCTTTAGCGTTACGTTCACGGCCAATACCAGCACAATGGATAATATCACAGATTCAACTGTTGCCGGTTTTTACGTCTCCGGTAGCTTTAATGGTTGGTCACAAAATGATACCTTGATGGCTAATGGCGATTATTGGACAAAAACTGTGGATGTTGTTGGTACAGTTGAAGATGGTGCAGCGATTGAATACAAATATCGCTATACGAATCTGGCCAGTGCCGAATACTGGGAAAGTATTGACAACCGGACAGCGACGGTTATGTCTGATACTGTCCTCCCGGTGGAATACTGGGACAACACAGCACCCTTCACTCCGACCGATTCACTGGACGTCTGGTTCCGTGTCAACATGGAAGGACAAGTTCCCTTTGGTTATGCAGACGATCCTGTTGATATCCGCGGTTCATTTAATGGATGGAGCAGCGGGACAAATCTGACACGTGAAGGTGACTCTTATTATTGGTCCGGATTGGTCAGTATTCCGGATACGATTGAGGGTGGAGCCCCCATTGAATACAAATTCACTTACACAGGAAGCAGTGGTTTGGTCTGGGAGAGTATCGACAACCGAATGGCAACGATACATCAGGATACAACCATGGCCTTTAAGTACTTCAATGACTTACCGCCGACCGAGCAGGAAATTGTGACCGCATACGTGTACTTCACCGCCGATTTGGCTGCCTATGAAGATCTGGGCATCTTCAGTGTAGTCCGGAATGATACTGTTCAGGTTCGCGGCGGTTTCAATGGATGGGCATCTACAGCGCTTCCGGATGGAAGTGATTTGAATATGACCCGGGTTCCTGGAAGTACGGTCTATGAATTAAATGCTCCGATTACCAACTTTGCAAACACATCGGATGAATACAAATACTATATCCAGTGGAGCCAGGAATCTTTGGATGTTCTGGGCTCTCCATATCCCGATGTAGACTGGATTGCAGATTGGGGATACGAAGTTCCGCCAACCTACGGTGCGGGAAATCGTCCCTTCACCTTTGAAGGAAACCCGGACGTAGTTCAGGAAATTGGATTGGAATATTACATGGATCTTCCGTTCCAGGGTATTATTCCTGATGGTCAGTCCATTGATCTGACTTTCAGTGTGGATATGTCAAGTGCACCGCTATTTGATGCATCAACCGACACACTCTACTTGTACATTAAAGATCCGATCCAGGCTCACTTGACCGGCTATTTCCCGGAAAGCCAGCCGTTTGACGATCTGATCATGGTTGATGATGGAACCAATGGTGATGCAACCGCTGGAGACGGCGTCTTCAGTCGGACAGTTACCTACACTGGAAAAGCTCCGTATTCATGGGTGTATGTCTACCACTTTTTTGGTCCAACCAATGACCTGGAAGAAGGCGGAGGCTTTGCATTTGGTCGTTTCCGTTGCCGGTTTATCAATCCTGCAAGCATAGATGCAAATGGCCCGACCTGGCCTTCCACCTATGCGTTCCCACAGGATACATGGACTTCGGAAGCACCCCTGACGGTGGAAACACCCCCAGCACTGAATACAGTAAGTACGGATCCCAACCAGTTACCGGTACAGTTCAGTCTGGAACAGAACTATCCAAATCCGTTTAACCCGGAAACGGATATCAAATTCACATTACCGGAAGCCGGTTTGGTCCATCTGGCCATTTATAACATCCTTGGACAGGAAGTTGTAAATCACAGTCAGAACTTTACTGCTCCCGGAGTGTATGGTTTCCATTGGAACGGTCAAACATCAGCAGGTATCTCAGCGCCCAGCGGTATTTACTTCTATGAAGTAAACATGGGTCAATACCATGCTGTGAAGAAGATGACTTTACTTCGGTAAATTAATCTTCATTGTTTCTCAAAACGGGCTTCTTCGGAAGCCCGTTTTTTATATATACAGGCGTAAATTTTCCACCCGGTTATGAACGAAAAAACACCAGCAAATAAGACCCGCCCTCTATTCTACGTTGGACTGGTTCTTCTCCCGCTTATCTTACTTTTGCTTATTGAAGGCGCCCTCCGGTTAATCTGGACTCCGGAAGAATCAAAAGGATTATTCATTCCTGATCCATACAACAATCGTTATAGGGTTGTAAATCAGGCGGCGGGGAAATTGTATTTCTCCGGTTCGTCCTTCGGTGCGTTTGGTACTCAGGATGCCTTTTTAAAGGAAAAGCCGAAGAATGATTTACGAATCTTTGTACTGGGCGGTTCTTCAACTGCCGGTTATCCGACTTTATTTTCCGGTTCCTTTCCAGCCATGCTTCGGGCTCGATTACGGGTCATGTATCCCGGACGCACAGTCGAAGTTGTGAATCTTGGTATGACCGCTGTGAATACCTACACGGTGCGTGATTTTGCCCGTGAATGTTTTAACTATCAGCCGGACGCAATTATCATTTATTCCGGGCACAACGAATTTTACGGAGCCTTGGGTACCGGTTCATCTCAGAAGCCATTCTGGGGATCAAATCGAAACCTGACCCTGGGTTACATTCAATTGAAGAAACTTCGTCTATTTAGGTTATGGGCGGCATTTCTGGATTATATTCATTCAAAGATAAAAATTAAGGCTCCATCACAAACGCTCATGGCGACTATGGCCAAAGAGCAGACCATTCCCTTGAATGGAAAACGCTACAACCGGACTGTTGATATCTTCAGGGAAAATATAGAAGACATTGTAAAATGGGCCAACGAAGATCACGTGCCGATTATTCTGGGAACTCTGGTTAGCAATATAAAAGACCAGTCCCCCTTTGTATCCATCCCGCCTGAAGGCCAAACCACCGATCATATTTTAGAGAAAACTAAATCTCTGTTACAGGATCAGCCTGCAAACCGCCAGGAATTTATATTGGATTCCTTGCAACGAAAGTATCCAACAATAGCAGAACTGGCTTATCTATCAGGGAAGGTACACTATTTATTGGGGACGACAGATTCTGCGCGAATGGATTTTATTCGTGCTCGTGATTTGGACGGACTTCGGTTCAGAGCACCCAGCGATTTCAATCGGATTCTCCGGGAGATTGCACAACAAAACGACGATGTATTTCTCACTCCCATTGATTCAGTCTTTGCAGCTCTTTCTCCGGGTGGTTGTGTTGGGAACAACCTCATCTGGGAGCATCTCCATCCGAATCCTAAGGGTTATTTTGAAATGGGCAAGGCCTTTGCTCAAACGCTGGCTCCCATCTTTAATCCGTCAGTTTTATCAGTGAATAATGACAGTCTATTACATCACATTCCACTGAGCAGTCTGGATTCAGCGGAAACCCGATATCGGCTGCAAATCCTCACCGCCGGTTGGCCATTTCATCCCGATGCTCCATTTGTATCCGTAGATCAATTGCATGCTTCCAATTTTGCCGACAGTCTGGCCCTGTCCGTCCTGAAAAGAGAATCAAATTATGAAAAAGCCCACGTCACCATGGCTCAACACTTTTTAAAGGAAGGGAAGTGGAAAAAAGCAATCCGGGAATACCAAATCCTTGCGGAAACATTCCCGCAGAATGAAAGTCCATGGTTGGCCATGGGACATATCTATATTAATCATCGGAAGTTCGCGGAAGCGCTTCCCGTTTTGGAAACTGCGTTACATCTTACTTCGGATGCATTTGCTGAAAAGTGGGCCGGAACGATCTGGTTGAATCGTGGAGATGTTTCCAAAGCATTGCCTTATCTACAGACTGCCGATCGATTGAACTCCACGGATCCGCAACTTTTATACAATCTGAGCGGCGCCTATTTTTTAGGCGGTGATACACTAAAAGCCATTTCCACGATTAAACGCGCCCTCCGGTTAGCTCCAAACGATCCGGCCGCAAAGTCCTTCTATCAAAAATTGGTTACATCGCAAGCTCGTAAATGACGTCAAAATTTAAATCAATGTTATTCCGAGCAACCCTGGTTTTAATTCCGGTGATACTCGTGATTCTTCTGGAGATAATTGTGAGGCTTGTTTCCCCGGGTCCTAATCTTGATTTAACGATCCCGGTACGCGACAACCCGGGCATGGTCCGTCTCAATCCTGAAATAGGTCTGCGATATTTTCCCCGTGCTGATATGACCGGCTTTGGCCAGGATCGTTCGTTTCGGCAGCAAAAGATTCCCGGCACGATACGCATCATCACCCTTGGAGGGTCAACCACAGCCGGTTTTCCTTATTTCTATTCGGGATCATTTCCCAGTCTTCTGGAAACACGTTTAAAAGCAGAATATCCGGAGAATTCGATCGAAGTCATCAATCTGGGCCTTACGGCAGTGAATTCATACACCGTGCTTGATCTGATTCCTGACTGTTTGGAATTACAACCGGATGCCATTGTAATATATTGCGGCCACAATGAATTCTATGGTGCTTTTGGGAGCGCTACCCAATTTGGCCTTCCGGATTGGCTGCGTAGTCGGCGATGGGTGACAAAACTGGTCCTCACTCTCCGTCATGTTCGGTTGTATCAGATGATATCCTTGTGGGTGATGCCTTATCATGAAGAGGATGAACGACCATTGATGTCGCAAATATATCAGTCGAAAACGATACCCTATAATTCGGAGCTGTATCAGCAAACCATGGCTCATTTCCAGGAAAATATGGAGGACGTTCTGGATAAAGCCGCACGCGCGCAGGTTCCAGTCGTTCTCTCTACAATTTCGTCCAATTTAACGGATCAGGAACCTTTTGAGTTACCGGCAAAGTCGTTAGCCGACGATCCGGACTGGAAAAAAGTAAAATTCGATATCCAAAACGAAGATTGGTCAACAGCACAGTCATTGATTAATATTTTAATTAAGACCTACCCCAATTCGCCTCAACTAGATTTCCAAATGGGAAAATGTGACCTAAACCTGGGCGATACCACACGGGCACTTTCTTTATTTGTGAAAGCCCGGGACCTTGACGGTATTCGTTTTCGTGCGCCTTCCGATATAAACAATATCCTTCGCGATCTAAGTTCGGAGAGTCAAGTTGGACTGGCCGATGTGGATTCGATGTTTTACGGATTTCCACCGAGTCGAATGCCGAGTCAAAATCCATTTCTGGAACATCTTCATCCCACTTTGAATGGAAATGCCAGGATTGCACACTTTATCGCTGACAGACTCATTCGTCTCCCTGATCCGGAATCTATATTTCCATCGCCTCCAAAAACGAATACAATTTCCGATCAAATGGTTCTTAAACGGGCACGAATAACACCTTTGGATAAAAGCGCCGCCAGTATTCAAATAAAGATTTTGACGTCCAATCCACCGTACACACGAACACCCGGATTACGCCTAGTTGATATTAAGCCGCAGTCAAAGATTGACGAACTGGCTTTACGTATGTTGGCGGGGAAAATATCTTACCGGGAAGGTCACCTGGAGTTAGCCGCATATTGGCAATCCAGGCAGGAAGATGAAAAAGCTGTATCGGAATGCGATGCATTGGTTCATCAATACCCCGAGGACGCTGAATTATTAAAAGCCCTGGCTTCAGCATCCATGCGAACTCCCAATCATCCCAGAACGCTTTCGGTCTTGCAAAAGTTAACCGATATGAATCCCGAAGATGCGTTTGGTCAAAAATGGCGTGGATTATACGAGTTGGATGCAGGACATTTGGAAGCTTCAGATCACTGGCTAACCCAGGCGATTCGATCAAAAGATGATGATCAAACACGGTATAATTTAGCCGGAGTAAAATTGCGTTTGGGTCAGACAACAGCGGCCTTAACAGAATTGGACACGCTGTTAAAACGAAATCCGAACTATCCCAATGCGATGAATTTGAGACGGCAAATCAGACTCTCATTAAAAAAGACGAGCCAATAAAAATCAAATGGATTGATTGTCCGGAGTTTTCCCCGGCACAAACTTCCCCTTCGTTTCCTTCACCAACTTCCCATCATTGATCAAACGCTCTCCCCGCCGCCACACCTGTTCCGGGAAGATCGCTTCCATTCCGTCATAAGCGGTCCAATCGGTGATTGATAGTCGCTGTTCCGGCCAGGAAGTAGTTCTGGAGTTTAGATCCACGATTGCAAGGTCTGCGTCACTCTCCGGTGCAATATTCCCTTTTTTTTGCGCCAGTCCAAATATCCGGGCCGGATTTCGACTTGTAAGCTCCACCAATCGCGGGAGGGGAATGCCACGGTCCATGAACTGCGGCAACAGGGTCGGGAAAAGCGTATCAACGCCGCCCATACCATTGGGTATTTCCTGAAAGGGGATATTCGCCGGTTTGTCCTTCCGGCAAAAGGGGCAGTGGTCGCTGCCAATCGTTTGAATGGTTCCTGTTTTAATTCCCTTCCAAAGCGCTTCGCAATCGGAGGGAGTTCGCAATGGCGGACTGGCCACAAACATGGCGCCGTCTGTTCGTTCGTAAACACTTTGATCAAGTAATAAATATTGCGGGCAGGTTTCCACCATGAGCCCGCCTTCAATGGCCGCTTCAAGTCCTTTTTCGGATGTAAGGTGAACCAAGTAAATCGGACATCCGGTCCGGGCTTTGATTTTTACCATTTGCCGTATCGCTGTAACCTCCGCTTCAACCGGACGGCTTTCTCCGTGCCACTTGGGTTCGGTGAGCTTTTTCCCTGCAAATCGTGCGGTGGCTTTCCCGATGACTGCGTTATCCTCCGCATGGACCATCAACACACCGCCAATCTGTGCGATAATTTTAGCAGCAGTCTCGATTTGAGGATAGTCCAGCATCATACCCGCTTCTTTATAGGTTGTGAATACTTTAAAACTCAGAGTACCGTCTGCAATTCTATCGGGAATTTCTTTCAGAATTTTGGGATCGATTCGGGTCAGGTTGACGTGCAGGGCCACATCGGTTAAAGCATCCTGAGCAAGCGCCTGTCTGTCCCGAACGCTTTCTTCCAAAGTTTGGCCCGGCTTCAATAGGGTGAAATCAATAATCGTCGTTACGCCTCCTTGCAGAGCGGCCCGGCTTCCGGTGGCAAAATTATCTGCCGACCAGATCGACTTGATGGGAATTCCCATGTGCGTGTGTGGATCAATTATTCCGGGGAATAGGTGTTTCCCGCTGCAGTCCACCACATCGGCTTGTCCGGGAACCAATTGTTCGCCGACTTCGGTGATTTTGTCACCGGAGATACGTATATCCGCAGGTCGAATACTATCGGCGGTAACCACGGTGCCGCCGGTAAAAAGGAGCTCAGAATTCATGGAGTTTGGATGTATCCTTTCCCTTTTTTCGCAGATGGAGAATGACCTCCGCCAAAATGCTCACTGCGATCTCCGGGACTGTTTCCGCTTCAATGTTCAACCCCACCGGTGAATGGACCCAATCCGCGCGTGCTTCTGCTATACCTTCCCGGATCAATTGTCCCCGGAGAATGGACCATTTCCGCTTGCTGCTAATGAGTCCCGCGTAGGCACAATCCTGTCCGAGTATCCACCGGAGTAAATCAAGATCGTGGAAATGTCCCGGAGTTGCGATCAGAACCAGATCGGTTCGGTTTAGGACGATTTGATCATCGAATGTTTTATCATAATTCAGAGAAACATGGTCCGCATTGGGAAAGCGGTCCCGGGTCAGCAAATCCGGGCGGTCATCGTAAACCACGGCATGCAGATCAATAAAGTGTGCCAGATCGGCCACCGCTTTGCCTACGTGCCCGGCGCCGAAAATATGAAAACGAGTTACCGGAACAATCGGTTCGGTAAGTTTAAGGAATCCATCTTCGACTTTGGACTGAGGCCGGTCCACATCTTCATTCGAGATTTTACGATCCACGTGAGTTGTTTTATCCAGTGGAATTTTTGTAACCAAATTTCCGGTCCCGATTTTCATTTGGTCCGATAAGTCTTCATAAAAAGATCGCACCTTTACTGAAAACGGCTCCAGCACGATTCGGGTCGTCCCGCCGCAAAGACTGCCTTCTTCCAGAGCATCCTTGTTTGTGAGTTCATATTGTTCCAGCCGGATTTCCGGCTTGGACAGTAACGCCCTGGCCTGGGTGATAACATCGAATTCCATCTTCCCGCCGCCGATGGTACCATAAATCGCCTCTGCGGTAACCAGCATGGCCGGATAATCCTTTCGCGGAACCGACCCTTTCCATTCCACCAGACTGCACAACACAGCGGGCGTGTTCACATCCAGGTTCAAGATTTGTTCACAGACTATCGGTTCAATCATAACATTTTTCTTTGTTTAGCAATTAAAACAGCTTCCAGGCAACCCCGGGCTACCGATCGCGCTTTGTCCGAAATCGTACGGAAATCCACCTCAGCACCGCGGGGATCCACATCGGCGATTTTCAATCCCCGGATCATGGGGACTTTGGGAGAGATCAAACCACGTACAATACCGTTTGTTTTGGCTTTAACCTCCACTGAATCGGCGATCACGCCCAGGACATCACCGCGCGAAACCAGATCACCGAAATCCACATTCCAAACCAGTTTTCCATCCGCTTCCGCGTAGATCACTCGTTGACTGCTTTGGCCGCCAATGACTCCCGGCACCCTTGAATCGGGTTGCGCAGCCCCGGACCAGATCACCCGCCCAAGATTGTGGCCGCGTTGCGTTTCGATGACGGCATGGCAATTTCCCCCGGTATCAAATCCCGGTCCAAGACCGATGGTGAACGGTGCCAGCAATCGCATGTCTTTCACTGATTTTTTGAGCATCCGGCCATCAATGATCACATCCGGATTTAACGAAGGGATCAGATCAGGATCATCGGGACCGATGGGAATATCCTTTCCCCACATCCACAAATTTGGATTCCAGTCCGTGATCAACTTTGCCCGAATACTCTCCACGTCCGATTCTCCAACCAGCATGGCATCGCTGAAGGTTACGGTCCGGCGGATAGCCAACGGGACCGGCAATTCAGACAATAGAACCCGGTACCCACAGGATTTCAGGGTCCAGGCCGCTGCGCTGGCCAATTCTCCAGCGCCTCTAATCCATACCTTCATTGTAGTTTGTCCAAATATGCATCCATGTCTGTGATCACTCCCGGGTCATCCACTTCAACCGGCAAACACCGGCCGGGATGATTTTCCCGCACGACCCGCCCGCCGGTATCACCGGTTAATCGCCGTAATTCAGGGATCAGATCGGATGGGAAAAATACCGGTTGTCCCGGTTTATTCGCAAAAATGGGATACACTATTTTTGTGGGATTTTGCCTGGCTGTATTTGCAAGTAATTCCGCCGTTCTTCGGCGAATGAAGGGGCGGTCCCCGTTACAAAACCCGACTATTTCGGCTGAAGGGTTTATGGCTCCCAATCCTGTTCGAACAGACGTGGACAATCCATGGGCAAAATCCGGATTGAAGGTAAAAGTCAGTTTGGCCGGGTATATCTGAGTTAATTCCAAACCCACTTTTTGCGATTCGTGCCCGGTAACAATAATGATATCATTCTGGAATCCACCAAAGACAGAGACTGTTTTTGCAATCACCGGCAAACCGTCGATTTCCAAAAGCAATTTATTCGGCGGATACCGGGAGGATAGTCCGGCAGCGGTAATGATCATCGAAAGGTTCATACGGTTTTCCACCACCCATCCCGAACACTTCCAAAAAATACCGGCGCTTCCGTTCTTTCTGCAATTGCCCGAGCCAGCGTCCCGGCCGGTGCTTCATTTAAATCCGCTTTATTCACGAAGTACCGGATTTCAGGTCCGGGTTTAACCTTGGAAAGATAGCCGTATTTTGATGTGACAACTCCTGCAATGAACTCCGCACTCAGCGGTATGTGCGAATTCACTTTCCAATACTCACAAAATTTTTCGTAGCGGTGCACAATATTTTGGGGTATCTGACCCACCGTGTCCGAACCAACCACAATTAGCACAATATCCACAAAGTCCGGTACGGATGGATCGGTTTCGGAATGAATCTTTAGCGGAAGGTTACGCGCACCGTCATTTTCCACCAAAGCGATATCGGTCAACGGGATCAATTGTTTCAATTGCGATTCATCGATTCCACCGAATTTTTCCGCCGATATTTGCGAACCCATCAGGAACAGCGGATTTGACGGCCATTGCGATTTCAATTCGTCAAATGTTTGTCTGTTGAGGAAAATCGGCTCCAAACCCTGATGCGGACCTGACTTAGTGAGGGAGGTAAGAAGAACGCTGTTGTTCTTCGATAATTCAAATCCCAACTTTCGGATCAGGCTGGTTTTCCCGCCGCCGCCGAAAAAAGCGATGGAAGTCCCGGGTTTTGGTTGAGAGTCCTTAAAGAGTATGGGAGCAAAGTCCATTGAGGAATTTACGGAAATGGTGATGTCTGATGTCCAAAGAAAACTCATCACCTGTTCCCTTCGTGATGTTCCTTCTACTCTAAAAGAGGGGACTTAGCCTGCCTGCGTCCCGAATTTTTGGAACTTCCACATAGGCAGAGGGTGAGTTCCATCGATCCAAAATTGTTTCTCAATTTTTGTTTCCGTACATTTTATCCCGATATAGAGAAAACCACATCCTCTGGCCGAGGTTGAATCTTTTTCAATCATTCCGTGATCGGGATAATTTACAAGGTCTCACGGGATTTTCCGGTGGGACTCCATCGTCCATAAAACCTTATACATATTCAGTCAGGGAAATCAATATGAAGAAAAAAGTTCTCTCCTATCTGCTGTTCACTCTGAGCGCGGTCTCACTTATGATCGCGATCTTTCAATTGTTTGGTTCGCGGCTACTTGAAGGTGGATTGAGTATCCTTTATTCGGTGGTGTTTCTGATCGCCGGGTTTGCGAATCGAAGGAAATAGAAGACAGAGGACTGTGAATCTAATTAGAAGAACTCGTTGATTATTTTTTGAACTTTTTAGATTTTATATGTATCTTCATTGTATAAACGATTAAGGATTAATTATGCGAATCCAAATTCAAAAATGGGGGAACAGCCTTGCGCTTCGGATCCCGAAAGCCTTTGCTAAAGAAACACGCATAGAGAATAATAGTCTCGTCGATTTGAATCTGGAAAACAATCGGCTTGTTATCTCACCCATAAGGGAATCAGAAAACTACGATTTATCAACGATGTTATCTGAAATAAATAAAGAAAACCTGCATGAGGTGATTGATTTTGGCGGGGCCGTTGGCGAGGAACTGCTGTAATGGCCGGACGATACATACCCAACAGAGGTGATATTGTCTGGTTGAATTTCACACCCCAATCAGGTCATGAACAAAAAGGGCAAAGACCGGCTTTGGTTTTGTCACCCAAACAGTATAATGCAAAAGTGGGGCTTGCGCTTTTTTGTCCAATTACCAGTCAAAAGAAAGGCTACCCTTTTGAAGTTGATCTTAGGAGTACCAGGAAAATCACCGGCGTTGCGTTGTCCGATCAAATTAAAAGTCTGGATTGGAAGACACGAAATGCATCCTTCGCAGAAAGAGTTTCCGAATCCGTTATAACTGAGTGTGTATTAAAAATCAAAGCGCTCTTGATGATCTGAGCCGAAATTAAAGATTCCGAAAATCGCATTGTCATTTTTACAAATATTCAATCCGTCTTCATTCCAATAAATCTGGACGCCGCCGGGTAGACCCGTCTATGTTCGACTCGCT
Organism: uncultured bacterium; assembly: GCA_964549745.1. Taxonomy (GTDB): domain Bacteria; phylum Fidelibacterota; class Marinisomatia; order Marinisomatales; family J089; genus J089. The sequence continues at coordinate 17,200 of CAZJWP010000027.1, forward strand.
CTATTAATACAGTTAGAGTTGCGCAACCGAACGCCGGATAAATAGCGACCGTAGGGCGGGTAGACGGAAGACAAGAGTCAGGAGACAGAAAATTTTCAGTATGCTTGTGATTAAACTTTCTTTGCGTTCCTCTGCGTGCTTTGCGGTTAAATAAAAAACGTGAGAATGAGTGAGAAGTGTGAGAAATTCGTGATGCGTAAACCAAATTTGTTAATGTCCATACTTAGTTTTAATTATCCCGTCAAATTTACAGACATGGCATCCGGTTGAGGGTAAATCTTAAGTTTTCAATATAAATCCGCATTGCTCATACCGAAGAGAACTGGGTACTTTTAGAGATAATGAGATTCCGGAAAATCCTGTTCTTCGCCCTGATCACGGTTACGGTACTATCCGCACAAACCGGTGATCGTGATTTCCAGAAAGAGATTGATTACCAGAACAATCAAATCGATCAACTGAAAAAGGAAATTGAAGACGCCAGGAAACGGGTTGAACGGGAATCCCGGAAAGAAAAATCCACCGCCAAAAATATATCCGCTTTAGATGAGCAAATTTCGCTGGTAGACCGTCTGATCACACAGTTAGACCGGGAAGAAAACAGTACTCGCAAACAGATTAACCAGCTTCAAACTTCCATGACTGCCAATGAACAAAAACTGGACGATTTGCGTCAGCGATATGCCAAACGGGTGGTTCATGCTTATAAAGAAGGACGGCTCAATGATATGGAGTCGATTCTCAGCTCCACCACTTGGCGGCAGGCGATTTACCGGGCACACTACCTGAAATTGATCTCCGATATAGAACGGGATCTGCAAGACCAGATGAAGAGCCTGATCGCTGAGATCGGCACCCAAAAACTGGATTTAGAGCTGGTACTTCGGAAAAACCAGGCCGTACAAAAAGACCGTTCCCATCAGCAGAAAAATTTGAAGAACAAAAAGATTGCCAAGCAGCACGAACTGGCGAAAATCCGTTCCAACAAGTCCGAACTATCCAAGTATATCCAGGAAAAAGAAGCGGGGCTCAAGGACCTGGAAGCGTTGATGAAAAAGATTGTGGACGCCAAAGAGGAAGCGGAGCGGGAGGAGCGTATCCGTCGCCAGCAGGCGTTATTGAATGCTAAAAATTTCTCCCAGCTGAAGGGTCGTTTAATCTGGCCGGCGGAAGGGCGGGTGATAACCAAATTCGGCCGACAGTGGAACGCCGAACTGAAAACCGCCACTGAAAGTCCCGGCATCGATATTAAAGGCAAACCCGGTTCGCCGATCAAGTCTACTATGAACGGTGTGGTAACGGCCATTACCTATATCCGTGGTTACGGAACTACCATCATCATCGACCACGGCGGCGGGTATTACACGGTGTACAGCCACGTGAACAACATCCAAACCAACGAAGACAGCGAAGTGAAGACCGGCGATGTAATTGCGTACATGGGGAACTCCGGTTCCATCAACGGCGCCATGCTTCATTTTGAGGTGTGGGGAAACAGCCAGAAATTGAACCCGGAAGACTGGTTGCAAAAACAATGACGCCTGACATCCTGCAGCCGGAGATTTATAAACGACTGGTTCGCGTCGTTGAAAAAGGCCGGGTGGGCGGCGCCTATTTGTTTTCCGGTCCCCGCGGATGCGGCAAGGAAGCCATGGCCATTGAGTTTGCCGGAATGGTCAACGGCGGGCTTCAAAAGCCCGATGTAATGGCGCGCTTCCGAAAATTATCGCACGAACTCCTGAAACTGGTCTTTCCCTTGTCAGCGCCCAAAGATTCCAAAACCGACGATCCCCTCAAACATCTCAAAGCGGATGAAATGGAATGGATCGAAAAAGTATTGGCCAAAAAAGCCCGCGATCCGTTTTTCAAGATCGAGTTTCCCGGCGCCACGCGCATAACCCTGGCATCGATCCGTGAACTCCGGAAATCGCTGATCCTGAAATCCATGACCGGCGGGATCAAGGTTGTGCTCATTTTTGATGCACACTATTTATCCATGGGGCAGGGTGAATCGGCCAACGCGCTTTTAAAGATCCTGGAAGAGCCGCCTCCGGATACAATCTTTGTATTGGTTACCGATCATAAAACGGAACTGCTTTCCACGATCCTGTCCCGCTGCCAACATTTGGATTTTCCTCCGCTTGATGACGAAAGAATACGGGATTTGTTGGACGGTGAGGGTGTGGGACCGGATTCGGCTGAACTCATCGTGACCCTGGCCCGGGGTGATGCGCATCTGGCTCGGTCGCTGGCAAAAACATCGCAAGAAGAACTAAAGTCCATTCTCCGCGGATTTTTGGAGCCGCTCCTGAAACCGGACCCGGATCGCTGGCGGAAGTTTGTCAACAGTTACAGCCAACTGGTGCGGAAAGATCCGGCCGCGTTTCGATTTCATATCTATCTGATCCGTGTGTGGCTGCACAACCAGTTTCGCGACCGCCATGGCGAAGCGGTAAACGCGTTTCTGAAATCACTGGCCGGTTCCATCGAAAAACAATACCCCAACGCTGACTTCCTCCGAATGGACGCCAGTTTGAACGAGTTGCTCAAAGCGCCGTCACAAAACTTATATATGCCCCTGAGTCTGCTTAATTTCCTCACCATTTTTCAACACGCTTTAGAGGGAAAACGGATTTAATGAAGTCCAAATTTTATGTCACAACACCGATTTATTATGTGAACGATAAACCGCACATTGGTCACGCCTACACCACCATATTGGCGGATGTGCTGGCGCGGTTTCATCGCGAAGCCGGCGACGATGTTTTCTTTTTAACCGGATTGGATGAACACGGACAAAAAGTCCAACAAGCCGCCGAAAAACGTGGAATCTCACCGCAGGAACACTGCGATGACATGGCGGTCAATTTCCTGGATCTATGGGAAAAATTGCACATCCGGTACGACAATTTTATTCGGACCACCGAAGACCGCCACGAGAAGGTAGTGGAATCGGTCCTGAAGAAAGTGTATGACGCCGGGGATATTTATTTTGACGAATACGGCGGATATTACTGCGTGGGTTGTGAGCGCTTTTATACGGAGAAGGAACTGGAAGACGGGAAGTGCCCTCAGCATCAAACTGAGCTAAAGGTGATCACGGAGAAGAATTACTTTTTCAGGATGAGCAAGTACCAGCAAAAGCTCATCGATCACATCCGGTCCCATCCTGATTTTCTGCAACCGGAACACCGGAAAAATGAAATACTGGGCTTTCTCCGGCAACCGTTGGAAGACCTGTGTATTTCCCGTCCGAAATCCCGGCTGAACTGGGGAATCGAATTACCTTTCGATAAAGATTATGTCACTTACGTCTGGTTTGACGCATTGTTGAATTATGTGACCGGGCCGGGCTACGGAACGGATCAGAATGCATTTGAAAAATGGTGGTCGGTTTGCATTCATCTTATCGGAAAAGACATTTTGATGACACATGCGATTTATTGGCCTACCATGCTGATGTCCGCCGGGATTGACCTCCCACAAACCATTTTTGCTCACGGCTGGTGGCTCACACGTGACACGAAAATGAGTAAATCGCTGGGAAATGTAGTCAATCCGATGGAGTTGATCGATCAATACGGCGTGGATCCCGTGCGTTATTATTTGATGCGGGAAATGGTTCTGGGTCAGGATGCCAATTTCACGATCGAATCATTTGTCAAACGATACAACAGCGACCTGGCCAACGATTTTGGGAATCTCTTAAACCGGGTGACCAAGTTAATTCAGCGGAATTTCGATGGCGCCGTTCCGGAGTATTTGACCGATCCAACTGATGCAGAAACAGCCATGAAAGCTGCCGCCGAAAAACTGGTACCCCACGTGAATAAGCTGATCAACAATCTCAGGATCAATGAAGCGATCGAAGAGATTCTGCAATTCATTCGCGGAATAAACCGTTACATGGAGCACAAAGCGCCCTGGAAATTGGTCAAAACCGATCTGGCCGCTGCCGGAAGAGTGTTGGGTACTGCGGCTGAAGCACTTCGTTTTGGCGCGGTTTTGCTCAGCCCGGTGATGCCCAACCGTTGTAAACAGGTTTTGTCCATATTGGGTGCGGAAAAGTCGGATCTGGACTGGGGTGAACTCAAAACCGGAACAATCTTAGGAAAGCATGGCGCGTTATTTCCAAGGATTGACACCAAAAGTCTGGAAAAACCAGCGCCCAAAAAAGCGGAACCAACCCATGTGGCAACCTATGCGGACTTTGAAAAAGTGGAGCTGCGAACAGCAAAGATCCTAACGGCGGAACGTGTCCCGGATGCGGATAAATTGTTACGGCTTACCGTTGATCTTGGGTCGGAGCAGCGGCAGATCGTGGCGGGAATTGCCCGGCATTACGAACCGGAATCTCTACCCGGGAAAACAGTTATCATCGTGGCGAACCTGGAACCGGCAACGATCCGGGGATTGAAGTCGGAGGGGATGCTCCTGGCAGCGGAAAAGGGAAAGAAGATGAAGCTGGTGACAGTGGATGATAACGACCAGGCGCCGGGAGCGAGAGTGTTTTAATTGAAGATTTATCCGGCGCACGGCCCTCGCCTTCGGGTTACGCCGGATAAATAGGGAATAGAGAGGACGTCGACGTTTTGTATTTATGCGGCGTATCCGAAAAGGTCACCTCCGTTAGAATTGATGAGATCATTACCCACTTCAGGATTGTATTTAAAACTCATCTGAAATTTGCCCACGTAATGGTTACTGATGAATATCAAGTCATCGCAATGAATGAACCAGAGAATAAACCGTTGGACA
>CAZJWP010000028.1:0-21933 GCA_964549745.1 uncultured bacterium
AGTCTTTCCTTATTCTTTGCAGAAGTTACGTGAGGGTGAAGAACATTTCCGCAACGACTTACCAGTCATCATCCGAATAAAATGGTCGCCACCAAGGTTCTAAATGGGATTTGATATATGAAATTTGTTCGGAGTTCAAGCGCTTCTTCCAATTATAAATATTCTGCCGGCTATTCACTTTAATATACATAGCATTGGCATTACTTGGGACTTCGGATTGAGTTGTCCCTTCAGTCATTTCATATATTTTACTTTGAATATCATCGTTGAAATTCAATCCCGCGTAGTGATAGAGTTTCCGGAATTCCTCAAGGGGTTCTCTTGATAAATCTTCGTGACGTACAAACATCCAATTCTTGTACTTACTTTGGTATTTTTCCACTGTGCTATAAACGAGTTTCCAGAGCAAAACCCCTCTTGCAATTGGGGATTGAGATTGATCGAATGTATGCGTTAGTTCGCTTTCAAATTCACTCATCCAATCTTTAATCAATGAGGGTTGATTAACAAACCCATCGAACCTGATATTCCAATTCAATCGCAGGAAACTGCTGATAACAGCAGCAGGATGTCGGATCAGTATTATTGGAAGTACATTATATTCCCGAGCAAACCATGGTGTTGAAAATATTCCGACTGGATCTTTGATAAGTGGTCTTTTGTTGTCTTTTCTATATCTTATGAACCGCATCCACTCTTTTATATGTGCCCCTTTCTCACGGATTCCTCTGTTGTTAACAACGCCCTTAAACGGATAGTACTTATATCGAAGTAGTCCATTAATCCATGGTTGAATTTCACGGTCGTTCTTGCTTGTTAAATAATAATAATTTTCAGGAAGATGCCGGGGAAGTCGTCCCAAATTATGATCCTGATTAAAAGGTTCGTGTATGTAACCGAGTGTTTGGTCCAGTCCCATGACTTTCCCGACCCAAGTCGTTCCGGAGCGTGGGCAACCCGTGATATAGATTGGGTTTGTCATCTCGAGTTCAAACCTATCTTATTCCGAAGTACATTCCATAAAATTTTCAGACCATTTAATTCTTTTATATTCAACAATCCAAGGTACCGGGCACTTATTGGAAATAAGATTAGAATTATTACTTTTATCAGTACACTAACCGGTGTGATTTGCATTCCAACAAGTAATAGCGGGATTGCCAGAATCCCTGTCCACCCAAAAAGCTTTGTAATCCTTTTCCAATCCCAGTGAAACTGAATTTGTTTCTCTGAAACAAAATATATTACACTCACAAAATAGGAATAACTCATTATCGTAGCGATCGCTGCGCCCCAAAGCCCCCATGATTTAATCATAAAGTAATTTAGAATAATATTTACTCCGATTGACGACAAAGCTGCACCGCCCAAAACGACTGTTTTGTCCTTCAACGCAGACCCAGCCATGAAAAAATGACGATAACCATTGATCAAATAAGCTAGCGCAATTACAGGTACAAAGATCGCCCCCGGAAGATAATCAGGTGTTGCCAAGATTAGTATAAACTCCGATCTAAATGCCGTGACTAAAAGCAATATACCGGCCGAAATAAATGAAAAATAATAGACTAAGTCTCTGATTGTGGATTTCGAATCATCATTGGTATTCATTTTAAACATTAATGGCATCCATGCTGTTTGCAGAGGTGTGACAAGAAAAATATTGATGAGCATCCCAAATTTATACCCAATTGAATAAATACCAATCTTATCCAGTGTGACAAAATGATTCAGGAATAATCGATCAGAAGTAGTTAAAACAGGTGGAACCAAAGCCATTGGTATGAGCGGAAAACCAAATCTGGCAGCTTTTTTGAAGTCCCTCCAATTTGGAAGTGATGGGAAGCGAATAACAATCGCAACCATCGTTATAAGTGCCGATAATCCATATATTATGGTTTTCGAATACACAACACTTTCAACACCAAAATTCAATCCCACCAATAGAAATATTGCAATTGAAAGATTTCCAATAAACTGAAAGAGCGATAAAGTAATAAAAGTCTTTGGTCTCTCCTGATGTCTCCAAAGCGCCAGGAAAAAGCGCCCTGTTACAGTCAATAAACTATTTAAAATAATGAAAGGAAACAGGTACCTGAATCGATTGGGAATTCCGATAAAGTCTATGATTGCGTTTTGATAAAAAAGCCATACAATCAGTATGATGACATTAACAGATAACTGGCCCCAAAATACGGAAGCAATGAATGGTGCCTGTTCGTCTTTAGACAAGCCCGGCAAATAGCGAAATAATGTATTCCCCAAACCCAATAAAAATATGCTGATTAGAAATATATCCAACATTTCGATAATTGCTACGAATCCAACTTCAGAGAGTGACAACTTATGGGTTAAAAATGGAATTAAGATAACGGCGGCAATTTTATTTGTAACATTACCTAATCCATAAATGAATGAATTTTTAGCCAAAGACTTGACGGGTTGTCGAATAGCCACTAAACGAAGTCCCTTCCGATTTCCTTAGTCCTCATACGAGAATAATCAAGAGATAACTTTCCCGGATGTACGCTTTCCCACAATGGTATAACATAACTTTTTCCGGCCTTTAAATTTGGCGATAAAATGGTAATGGGTTTTTATGTCTTCAAATCCCAAAACACGGATAAATGCTCTAACTATCTCAGGCGTCAATGTCCACCAAACACCATGTTTATGCAGCCTGGGTGATGGTTTAAACAGACTCATGGGAAAAGATAGACCAATTTTTGAAAAAATAGTCGTCAGTGTCCATAAGACCGGAAGGGAATATGAATTAAGAATGTTACCGGTAATAATAACAGTATCCTTTGTCAATGAAAGTCCCTTATATAATGCCTGAAACGGATCACGGAGATGTATAAGGATTGCCGAGTATACAGCAATATCTACCGGCCCAATTTCTTTTGGAATATCATAAACCGACCCATTAACCATATTAGCCTTGGATTGATAAGCCTTGTGAGCAAGCCAGAATCCATTGTTTAATTCTCTAATTCGATCTTTTTGCCAGTTGCGATCGTTTTCATGATCATATTGAGCAAATGGAACAATATCCCAGGACTCATTTTCGGACAAATCGTATGCTATAACATCAGCGCCTTTTTTCTCCATATAAAAACAATTAAACCCGCTTGCTGTACCGACATCAAGTACACGTTTTTTCCGAAAATCAACATTCCCTAAAAATTTTTGTGTGTTTTCCCGTAGATCCCACTCACCCTCTACTAACCCATATCCTGGTATTTCCATCGTATGGTAAAAGTGGCAATCATTAAGATCTACTATTGATTTAGGATTGGTAAATATATTTGCTTTAGTGTCTGACATTAGATTCTCCAAATGGATTAATTATTTATTAAATGGTACATTTACTTTTTTACTCTGATTTCAGTTTAGAAAAAAATGTAATGTACTTTTGAATGATATGATCAATATTTAAATAGGAATTTAAATTCTCTGTGTTGGGTATCTGTTCCATGGTGCCAACAGATAATCGATCAATTATTTCATCCGCTAATATACGCGGATTTAATTCCGGAATTACTGATAATACATTCGGGTCTAATTCAATGTATTCTCTAAACAAAGGCAAATCCGACGTAATAACAGGCAATTTTACAGATAGCAATGTTCCCAGAGAACCCGATGCGGATACATTTCGACAAGGTAAAATGGCTAGATCTGCAGCTGCCAAGACAGTGGATAAATCTTCTTCACTTAAATAACCGGTAATCCGGACTCGGTTTTCTAACTCTTCAGTTTTAATTAATTGCACAAGTTTATTTTGATATTTATTTAGTTTTTGTGTGGAACCTCCTGCAATGATCAATACATAATCATCCGATAAATATTTCATAGTTTCAACTGCAATATCATGTCCCTTGCGCGGATGGATAAAGCCCAGGATGATAATTATTTTTTTCCCCCTTAAACCAAGCTTCTTCTTGGCATCCGCTTTATTAATATTTTTTGAACTCACTTTAATAAAATGTGGAATTACAGTTGCATGAATATTGTTGAATATTGAATTGAGCCGTCTGGCTTCTTCTTTTGAATTTACAATCACCGGATTTCGAATTATTAATTTTAGAGCCTTCCGTTGAGGGGAAATCCAAAACTTTATTGCTTCGATAAGCTTAAATTTATCGGAGAAAGATTGATATCCGGGTTGGTAAATATCGTGGAGTGTAAACACCACGGGGATTTTTATTTCCTGGTATAGTTGTGTTAGGTTTTTAACCTGCTTACCCAGACGTCCCCATATAGAACTGTACGCCTGGGCATTATATTGACAATAAAGTAAATCAACCGTTCGATTCATCTCATTAAAAGGAATCTTTTCATTCCATTGATTGAAGGACCATTCGGATATTTCAATATCAGGCTTGGTTTTCATCGCTTGGGCAAGGTGTTCACCAAATCGACGAACCCCATGTGTTTTAGGTCCTAAATGTAGAAATCCAATCTTCATCACGCATCTTTCGGAAAAAATAAGTCCAATAAGGTAATACTAGTCGAAACGGCCAAAATAACAATCTTAGCCAAAAGGGGGATATGGGCTGATAATTCCATTTTCGCATTAATGGAGTTGTAATCGACTCAATCGCAGTAATCTCCGTTTTGGTCAAAGAATTCTTCCAGGAATTTATTCGGTTTGGGTCGGGTGGTCGGTTTGCTTTGGCTTTCCATGGTTCTTTTTTAATCTCAAAACTACTTTCCATTGCAGTGTAGGATTCCATCTCTTCAGTATAATCTAAAGATAGAAAATGGCAAATTCCGGTTAATTCTTTTTTCGGATGGGTTAGAAGCTCTTTATAAATAACTGTGTAGATTTTTGACCGAATATTAGAGGGAACCGAAAAAATTGCTTTATTGTATTTCCTCCATACTTTTGCGTCCCCTGTTCTTGAGCCTGTTGTCCACGGTACTTTTTTCCAGGAATTCACCACAGCTCTGGGATCGCGTACAATGTGAATAAATCGTGCATTTGGAAAAAGGTCTACTATTTGTTGAATGTATAGAATATTATTTGGAGTTTTATCCCCAATCCATTGAGCGGACTTTCTGCTTCCATATTGTTCTAACAGACCCCTATAGACCCGTTTGTGCGATTTTCCTTTGGATAATATCCACTCTTTAAAATTTTGAGTTTCCCAATAGAGCTTAGGAAACCAATGTTGATTAACAATATCCTCAGCCAGTTTTTGTCTGTTTTCTATCGAAGCCAAAGGTCCAATCTGCTCCGGATGATTGATATAATTACGGATATAAAATAGTTCCGGAGCCAAAGCAATGGACGGATGCGCATTCAACATTTCCTGCAATAAAGTTGTACCTGAACGCGGGCACCCAACCAAGAAAACATACTTATATGAAATACTATTCAATCTGTTGCAATTCCTGTTAAAAATTCATTAACCCGATTTCGCCACTGATCTTGTTTTATTTGTCTATAGACTCCCATCTTTTGAGTTATGTGCGGGAGGTTTTGAACCGCAATTGTCAGAGAGGCCCTAATCGATTCCATATCATTTTCTGAATACATAACATTGTCCAAATAATATTGCCTTAGTGCTTCCGAATCCGTAACGATTAAGGGTTTCCCAAGCGCCAAAGCCTCATACCCTGCACTCATTAACGTATACGGACGAGTAGTTAACGCAATTAATAAATCAGAATTTGCCAATTGTTTAAAATAATCGCTATCAGAGAGAAATCCGGTAAAGTGGATGTTTGTCTGGTTGTATTCTTGTTTTAATGACGGAATTTTTTCCACATTCCCTGTAATATAAAAGTCTATTTCCGGAATTAACTTTGCTGCTTCCAGAAATTCACGAAACGGTTCATCATTTGAAAATCGACAAATGAATGTACACATTAGCTTGTCAGTATCCCTTGTTTGAGCCGCAACCTCAATGTGGGGAATCGGGTCCTCCAAAATCACTATTTTTCCCGATAAATCGGGATATTTTTCAGCCACATATTTGCCGGCTTCGGAATTATGTAATAGAATTCGATGAGCGTGATTCCATAAAAAATGTGACAATAGGTCTGCCGGAAAATAATCGTAATCCAGAAATCCGGCTGTGTGAATATCCGGAATCACTTTTTTCCCAAAGATCCATGCATACATAAAGGCGCTCAAGGTAATAAATGGGTGAGCGTGAAATGTAATGACTACATCAGGCCGATGATATCCCAACCAAAAGAACGTTTTGATAAAATTCCGGAATAAACAGTATATAATCTTCCATTTCGGCCGATCCACCCGATCCAGTCGATAATATATCGCATCTAATTCCCTCGCCAGTTCCTGACTGCGACGAGAGACCTGAGTCCAGGCGATTACAACTATTTTCAATCCGGGTTCCATCATCAGGAATTAGTGCGTTTTCTCTAAAACGATGATCATACCATTTGTAAATAAATGTCCGACAAATGGGATAAAAGCAATTCGATTCTTCATTGAACGATACCCAAATCGAAATTCGTACTCCGGTCGGATAAAATAAGATTGTTGAAGTAAAACCTTAAATCCAACATCGACGGCCATATTGGCAAACTCATCGTGACCAAGACGGCTTGCCTTTGTATTCATTAAATACCTAATTCGATTCTTTGGAATTCCCGCTACCCTAAGGACTGACTGATAACACCCATTTGGAAGAAGGTAAAGATATGGTACTTTAATCAAAAGTCGTTCTGCCGTTTGCTGATGCCCGGCATACGGCGCCCATTTCGGAGGAAAGGACACATAAACTTTGCCGCCGGGTTTTAGCAAATTATAAATATTCCGAAGTGTACTATCCCGATCAGGAATATGTTCGATCACATCACGGAGAACAATGTAATCCATGGGGGGTAACTGGTAATCATGATAAGATTCCGGGAGAGTAATATCCCCTTCATACAATTTAAAATCTCGATCCGGATTTAATTTGAGTGAATTTTCAAAACGGGTCTTCGCTAATTCAATCCCGTAACAATCCAAACCCTTTTCGTTAAAATATTTAAGTAATCCACCCTCTGCTGGTCCAATTTCCAATAATGAACAATCCTGTTGTTTTTCAATATCAAATAATGACCGGATTATTTCTTTAGCAAACCAATATTGTTCCAGGTATGCTCGCAATGCTCTGGGCGAAATATCCGGGAATTGATCCGACAGGACATCAACCCGGTTCTTGACATGGGCAGGGAGCATTTCAGGAATAATATTTCTTGGTGAACCCGGTCCAGGTTCCTTTTCCCAAAATGAATCGCTTCACAAAGGCAACAATGAAACCCGTACCGTAGCCGATGATCTGGATTGGGATTGTAAGCAATGTTATCAAACCAACAACAAGGGAGCCCGATTTCAGACCGGAATGCATTCCCAATATCAGTAAACACAAAATTCCCAGATCAAACAAACCGCTAAACGTCGATGGTGAGAATATTCGCCCCAAACACACAAAAGCAATAATGAGCGTGGCTATTGCGGGTAGAAAATGAACTGGCTCTAAAAGAATCGGATCAATTTTGCCTAAATTAACGCGAGCCACTCCCCAGTTAAAGACCTGCTTAAAAAAACGTTTGAGAGTGGTTCTACGTCTATGATAGACCAGCGCCTCACGAATATACTCTACTTTGGCTCCTGATTTCCGGATCCGGTAACTCAACTCTATATCCTGACCATGGCGTAAATCACCAAAGCCCCCGACCTTATCCACCAGTTTACGAGTCATGCCCATGTTATGGCTGCGCGGATAAAACTTGGCAATCATTTTTTCGCTGTGGCCACGCATTCCGCCGGTCGTAAAAAAGGAAGTCATGGCGTAATTAATCGCCAGTTGGACTGGTGTGAAATCATCTTTCGCTCCATCCGGACCGCCACAGGCATCAAAACCGGTTTTTACATATCGATTATAGATTACTTCAATCCAATCAGACTCGGCTTCACAATCAGAATCAATAAATAAAAGCAATTCACCTTTCGCCTCTTCAATCCCATGATTCCTTGCGGCGCCTGGTCCCTGATTTTCCTGTTTAATAAACCGTAAAGGAAAATCGACATCTTTTTGCAGATCATTTATAAGAGATTCTGTTCCGTCGGTTGAACCATCATCAGAAATAATATGTTCGATCAGGGAGTGGTCAATAGTCTGTTCCTTAATCGACCGAATCAGATGAACCAATTCATCCTTACGATTATAAGAAGGCGTAATGACGGAAATCAGAACCGAAGATTCAGACATCAATCAATGATCTCTTTGATCTTGACATCCGAGTCCTGCTGGTTCCGCGCGATCAATTCACCCAACAATCCCATAGAAAAGAATTGAATCCCGATCAGGATTGTCATAACACCAAGGATTAAAAGGGCGATGTGCTGGCGAAAGGAATCGCCAAGGGCGTATTTGGTATAAAGCAAATAAAGCTCCATTATAAAACCGGCCAGTAGTGCAAACAATCCCATCGAGCCAAAAAGGTGAAGTGGTTGCTGATCAAACCGGTTTAAAAACAGGATCGTCATTAAATCAAAGATACCGTGTAAAAAGCGAGCGCCACCGTATTTTGTTTTACCATGGATACGCGGGTGATGCTTAACTACAAGTTCACCGACTTTAAACTTTTGGTTACCGGCCAGTGCAGGGATATATCGATGCCGTCCACCGTAAATATCCAGGGACTTAACCACTGCATTTCGGTAAATCTTTAACCCACAATTAAAATCATGGATTTTAACTCCGGTAACCCACCGAACCATTCGGTTCCATACTTTTGATGGAAAGGTTTTGGTTATGGGATCATGTCTTTTTCTTTTCCAACCGGATACGAGATCGAAACCTTCATTCAACTTGGCCAGGAGATGAGGAATCTCCGCCGGGTCGTCTTGCAGATCTGCATCCATCGTAACAACAGAATCGCACTTTGCAATTTGAAAACCGGCATTCAAAGCAGCGGATTTTCCGTAATTCTTGTGAAACCTGATTAAACGAATATGTTCATTACTTTGAGCGGCTTCTTGCATAATGACTCCAGACCCATCGGTGGAACCGTCATCAATAAAAATAATTTCCCACGGACTTCCTTCGCCATTTAATACAGCAATTAATTGACGAATAAGTTCGGGAAGCGATCCTTCCTCATTCAGAACAGGTATAACAACAGAAACAGATTTTATTTGTCCCACGGTATGGTTCCCGGAATTTTATGCGCTAAGGTTTGATTCAGTTTTCCCAGTTCACGTGATTGAAAGCTCAATGTGACTTTAACATCAGCCGTGGAAATTACAGCCGACTGAATCAACCTCCCCACTTCTGTTTCACCTGTCTTAAATGAAAAATTCAGGTTTTCAGGAATGTTATTCTGACTCTTTAACGCGGACAGATCGGGAATCACACCCCAGAAAATATGAATCAATTGGTTCGGCTCGAGTAAACCAATAAACGGATTTTCGTCGGCAAATTGCCGAAGCGGAACCGGCTTTTGTTCAATTAAATTCCATGAAGTAACGGCCTTGGGAATAATCCTGATAAAAATCGAACGCCGGCCTAAATAATCCTGGAAAATGATGTACAAACTGTCATGGGTTACTGTGTATTGGAATCGAACATTTCCTTTGTAAGAACCGATGGATTTCAATGTCCCGGTTCCTTTACAGGCAATATATCGCGTAATCAGGGTATCGACGGGAGGATTTGCAAGTGTGGGTTGATTCACACCAGGTTCCTCCATTAATGGGGGTTTCGTGCTACAGGCTAAAAATAAACCGAATACTCCGGCGACACAAATAAACCGGATTATTTGAGTTTGGCTTCTAATTGCGGATTATCCCCTTCCAATTTCAGCGCTTTCTTATAGTACTCCTGCGCTTTTGAGGTTTGATTCAGTTTGGAATACACATCGCCTAAATGCTCCAGCACCGTGGAGCTGGAAGAATCGGCATCGATGGAATTCCGAATATAGGGTAATGCTTTTTTGGCGTCACCTAATTTGTAATAAATCCACCCCATTGTATCTAAGTAGGCCGCGACCTTCGGTTGGAGCTTGACCGCCCGGCTTGCATATTCTAATGCTTTGTCCATATTTTTATCGCGCTCAGCCAAACTGTAAGCATAATTATTTAATGCCTGTGCATCCGTACTGTCTGAATCAATGAGTTGCTGATAGATATGGTCCGATTCCGCCCATCGCTTGCTGTTGTCGTACATGATCGCCAGCATGTGCCAGGCCGTCCGAAAATCCGGATTGATACTAACAGCGCGAGTTAAATAGTTCTCGGCTTGATCCTGATTGTCGGCTTCCCGATAACTGGCACCCAGCAAATATTGAACGGTAAAATCTTCATCAAATTTATCCGCCACACCGTTCAAAGTATTGATCACATCTTCATACTTATCCTGATCTAAATAAACCAGGGCCAGATCGATGTATCCCTGAGATTGGTCAGGATCGGATTCGATTAAACGATTGGCATAATCGGTTGCATTATCATAGTCTTCCTTGTTCAGGTAAACAGACGACAATAAATGAAGCGCCATTTGATTGGTTGAATCAGCTTCCAATAAAGTATCCAACGTTGAAATCGCTGAATCCGGCTGTTCGTTCTGTATAAACAACATTGCAGTCTGGATCAGGACTTTTGGAGTTGGTCCCTGGACGCTAGCCAGGTATTTTAAACCTTTGATCCCGGCTTCAAAATCTTTGTTCATGACGGCCAGATCAGTAAAAGCCTGTAAATATTGTTCATTATCCGGGTCAGCCTGAATCAATTCAGAAAAAATACTCAAAGCCTTATCCGTTAGTTTTTCATGAATCGCCAGTCGTGCGGCCCGTTCCAACGGCCTAAGGTCGGATGTATCCATGTTGTAAACTTTGATAAACAGATCAATGGCTCCGGATGTATCACCGGACAATTGAGCAATCTCGGCCAGCGCCATTTGATACTCGGTCTTTTCGGGCGATTGCTTGGCTAAAAAAGTGAATTCCTCCTTAGCCTTTTCAAAATCCTTGTTGACAAGATAATACTGTCCAAGCATCTCACGTGCATCAGCGTCATTAGGGTCCAATTTGACCGCTTTCTGAAGATGTGCAAATGCCCTTTCTTGTTTCCCCAGATTAAAGAAACATTCTGCCAGACTTACATGAATGGTACTGATCGTTGGGTCCGCCGCTTCCGCATCCTGTAGTTCAATTACCGCCATGGCGTAATCCCCTTGATTCATATAATTCTGGGCATCCATGAAATGCTGGAGTGCTTCAGGATTCAGTTCCTGGCTGGATTGCGGGGAAGTCGGTTTTGCTTTCGGATGAATCGCGCAGTTGGAGAGGAATAACATTGAGCCGATCAAAATGACGGCTCCGATATGTGTATGTTTAGGTGTGAATTTCATCAGGTGAATTACATCCATAAGTCGTATTGGTTCCTCGTTATTCCATATCTATTTTTGAATAAACGGTAACTTGATTTCCCCCTTTTTCCTTTGATTTATACATGGCCTGATCAGCACACTCTATCAAATCCTTGATTTTATCGGATTGTTTCGGAAATTCCGCTACTCCGGCGCTGATGGTTACCTGTACCGATTCCCCATCTTTATTAAATGGGAATTCAGCAATTTTATTGATAATACGTTCTGCAACCGGTAACGATACATCAACGGTGGTATTGACCAGAATGATTACAAATTCTTCGCCGCCATATCGGGCCACAACATCGATGTTCCGGACACTGCTTTTCATGATATTGGAAACGGTCTTCAACACTTTATCTCCGAAGAGATGGCCGTACGTATCGTTGACTCGCTTAAACTTGTCCAAATCAAACACAATGGTAACCAACTTGTGATTGAATCGAACAGACCGGTTTATTTCGTCGTTAAAACGATCCATCAAAGCTGTGTGATTGAGCAACCCGGTTAAGCCATCATGAATGGAACTTCTCCGCATTTTCTCATACTCTTCGATCCAACTGAGAATCGAACCAACGGTAGTCCCCATTAATTCCATTAAATGCCGGTCAGATAAAGTGAACGCTTTTGTATTCTGCCGTTCAAGTAATATAACGCCTACAATTTCACGACGGCCTGTAATTGGAACGCCTAACAAAGATTGAAAAGGTTCATCATTCACTTCGGATTTTCCGAAACGGGTCAACTGTGGAAAGTCCTTACTTCTGTGCTCAGAAATAATGGACTTTCCCTGTTTCAGGATTTCGCCGGGTAAGGTACCTTTCGGGTCGATGGACTGTTCACTCTCAAAATCAGCTGTAAACCCATCCACCATGCGGATAATGAGTTTGTTTTCAAACGGATCGACGGTTGCGATTGTCAGTTTGTCATAATCAAAAAATGAACGACACATTCGTTGAACATTCTCAAACAAATCGGTCTCATTGGACGTGATCTCCAGAACATCAAAGAGGCTGGCAATGCGCGAGTGGTAAAAATTATCCGAAAGCAATTGCTCAATCTTCTCAATTTTGGACATCCCCATGGAAAAGAAATTTCCCATATTTTTCAGGAGATCGCGATCCCGGTCCTGGATCTTCGAAAAATGGTCAATGGTAGCAATAATACAACCGATGGGTGTATTCTTATATAAAATACGAACACCCATCAGACATTCGGATCCGCGCCAGGTTTGTGGCGGGAAAACCGTATCCCATCCTTCCCTTATATCTTTCTCTTGTAGCAATAACACATCGGAGGAATTCAGGATGGAATTGATAATTTCATTATGTCCGGTAATAAATTTATTGAATCCGGCGGAAGTCGATTCCTGGAGCGTAAAGCCCTTGCTTTCCGGATCAACCATATAAATGCCCGCCTGGTAATCAGGATGGATTGACCTGACTGCCCGGAACACCGAATCGATTAATTCCTTAAAATGAGTCTTAAGTTCGTTGAGGAATGCTTTCTCTTCAAGGTTGATTTGATCGCTACCATCGGAGTCATCGCTTCCATCCGTTTTCTCATGCCTCTGAAAATTAATGAGCAGGATAAGCCAAAGAATACCGACGAGTACCATACCACGGATAGATTGATAAATAATACCTTCCGGATGTGGATATAAGGCCAAAATAAGGACTAATGCGCCTACAGAGAGGAAGGAGATGAGGTTTGTGCGTTTTGAAAAATTCATACGAATTCGGGCTGTTTCCCTGTCGGAAAACTACTGAATCGGAACGGATATTAAAAGATAGAAGGTTTAATTAATGCTGATTTTTCACCAAACGGATTTTACCTTCAAAATCAGGCTTGGTTAAATCGTCATCTCCTTTATTCGCTGAATCTTCTTCCGTTGTAGCAAAACTCCCATTTTGCGGCATGGCATTCATCTGTTGCACGGGTTGCGTGGCAGGCGCTTGCATTTGCGATGGAGTTTGTTGCGGTTGAGTCTGTTCAGTTGCAAAGGGTAATTCCGTCACGGGAGATGCTGCTCCTGAGGGAATGAGCTGTGTCCCGACAAGCACCAGGGCTAATAACAAACCTGACATAATAAATGCGTATTTCGGAGTAAACCCCCACCAGGTTCGGGCAGCCACAATTTCCCCGGGTAAAATCGGTGTTCCCGTTTGATTCACTTTGGCCATTAATCGCTTCATGAAATCATCGGAAGTCTTAACCCGGGGTTGGTGATGCAACCTGGATATCATTCCGGAAACCGATTGTACTAAGTCACGGGCATCCGGATGTGCATCCATGTAAGACTCAAATTCGTTGCGAATTTTTAAGGGAAGTGAGTTTTCTATATAATCCGAAATATGGTCTTCAAACTGATATCGATCCATCGATAAGCGCTCTCCTTTTCATCGGTAATCTTTTAATGCTTTTTGTAACTGGAGTCTGGCACGATTGATTCTGGACTTCACCGTTCCAAGCGGAACGTCCACGATATTACTTATTTCCTCGTAGGAAAGTTCCTGCAAATCTCGCAGGATCACCACCGTGCGAAAATGTAGCGGAAGCGATTGAATCGCTTTCTGCAATTGTTGTTCGGCAAACTGTCCCTGAATTCGGTCCCCGGTATCCGTATCGTTGCTCGGAATTTCATACACTTTGTCTTCCCGGGACATCTGACTCAAATTAGTCACTTTCCGCCGTTTCCGTTTTCTAAGTTCAGTCTTGGCCAGGTTTCCGGCAATGGTGTAAATCCAAGTCGAAAACTTCGCAATTTCCTTATAGAAATGACGGTGCGTATACACTTTGAGCAGGGTGTCCTGAACGATATCTTGCGCCTGTTCAAAATCGTTGACAAAACGATAAACAAACGTCATTAATCGATCACGATACCGATTAACCAGTTCGACATAAGCCTGTTCATCACCGCCCTGAAATCGGGCGATGAGTTCTTCATCCGTGTACTGTCGAATACTATGCACCTTTTCCGACCACCCGGGCAATGAACTGGAATAATTCGGCATGAGCCGAACGCTGGGACTGTTTATTTCGTCGGTCAATTTCATGCAGTTGTCGAATAGCTCCACTTAATTCATCAAATTGATACGCCGTTGCGAATTTAGATAACTGCCTTCGTACGACGCCTGATAGTGGAATGAAACCGCGACGTGAATTAAAAGTTCCGGGTTTCGTCATCTTTAAATAGAGGAGTTCCTGAAAGAGTTGAAAGAGTGGAAAAACAAGAGTAATCATTGAACCGGACTGCGCCAGTAATCGTTCACCTGTCAATAGTGATTTTTGGATGTCTCTTGATCCTATGGCCAACAGGAAATCATCCTGATCAAATGACCGTTGCCAAGTCGAAAATCCGCGAATCGAATCCAATGTGACTAATCCTTGATTCCCCAACAGTAATCCTAACTTCTCCAGCTCATTATTTAAATGAGACAACGAATCTCCGGCAAGGTTAAGAAAATGTTCTTTCACTTCCGGTGCTAAATCCAAGTTTTGCTCTTTTGCTATATAGTTTAACCATTGACGTAAACCCCGTTCCTTTGGCGTATATACATTAACCGTTTCCCCGGATTTTTCCAACTCCCGGTGCATGGCTGTTGGGCGCTGATCTCCGGGATTAACTATAATCATGTAGTTATTTTCACTGGGGCGCTTTATGTATTCCACAAATTCTTTTCGGGCATTTCCCTTTAGTAATTGTGGATCACGGAAAACAGAAAATTTAGTGGGAACGAACATATCCACCGATGTGAGCCAGGCTAATATTTCGGGCCCTCCCGAATCAGCGACGGATAAAATTCTTTTTTCATATGTCCCTATTTTCTTCAACGATTCTTCAACGGTATTGATAAAAAAATCCTGAAGGAAACCATCGTTCCCTTTTAGCACGTAAAGCGGGGCTATACTCCCTTTTTGAACCTCTCGTATTGCAGCCGAAAAATCAGTCATCTTCGATTTTATTTTTGTCCAACAAAGATACAACCACCAAAACCAGCGAAGCGACGACAAAACTCACAAACCGTTCTGTCATCATGGCTTTCAGGTTATCCATATTGGCCCAGATAATCGTAGTTAGGGAACCGGTCAATAATCCGGCGATTACTCCATTCCGGGTCACTTTTTTCCACCAAAGAACCGCAACCAACACCGGACCGAATGACGCTCCTAAACCGGACCATGCATAAGATACCATACTGAAAACAAGTTCGGTTGAATTCCATGCAAGAAAGAATCCCACACATCCGACAATAAATGTAAACAAACGACCTAAAAACAGCAGGTTTATTCCCCGTCTTTTCGCCCACCGTCCCATTAAATCTTCCGTCACAACCGTGGTGCTGACCAGAAGTTGGGAATCCGCGGTGGACATCATTGCTGCAATCGCCCCGGATATCAGGATCCCGGCCAACCCTGCCGGAAGCAGTTGAGTTGCCATTAAGGGCATAAGTTTTTCGGGATCAGCAAGTGTTGTTTCAACGCCGCCGGTTAAAATTCCGGTATGTAAAAGTTTTACTCCTATAATTCCAATAAACAATGACCCAAAGAAAGCCGGAATAGCCCAGGCAGTAGCAATTCTGCGCCCGATTTTAATTTGATCCGGATCCCGGATAGCCATAAACCGGGTAACCAGATGCGGTTGGCCCATATAGCCAAGCCCCCAGCTTAAACCGGCGATCGCTCCCGCAAAAGCACCCATCCCTGTTTTTCCACCCCATAGTGTGTGCCAGTCCAATAAAGGTCCGGTTGTGTGAACTTGACCTAATTCAATTAATCCAACCAAAGGTAAAATAACTAAAGTTCCGATCATGATTATTCCCTGAACCAGGTCGGTCCATGCCACAGCCAGGAATCCACCAAGCATGGTATAAAATACAATAATCACCGCTCCCAGGATCATTCCCTGGAGCTCTGTCATCCCAAACGAAACGTTCAACACTTTCCCGGCACCGGAAAACTGGGCAGCCACATAAAAAGTGAAAAAGAAAATGATGATCAGTGAGGAGATAAAACGTATCCAGCCGGAGTCATCGCGGGTTTTTCTCACCAGCAATTCAGGAAGGGTGAGCGCCTTGTATTTGCCGGTAGCAATTCGAAGCGGCCGGGCAATGATAATCCAGGAAATGATGATCCCTGTAATGCATCCCACAACTGTCCATAATTCCAACAACCCGGAAATCATGGCCGCTCCGGGCAAGCCGATAAGCAACCACGCCGATTCACCGGATGCCCGTTCTGAAAAGGCAATCACCCATGGCCCAAGGCGATTCCCTCCCAGAGCAAAATCATCCATATTTCGGGTCATCCTAACCGTAATAACACCTACGGTTAATACGATAATCAAATAACCGATAAACGAAACAACAATTGCATTCATGCTACACCATCCATGCAATGATCCCTACCAGAAAGCAATAGGCGCTGAATTGATAAAATTTACCTTTTGAAATCAAATTAATTAACCATTTTAATGCAGCCCATCCCACAATCAATGATGTGAAAAATCCAGCCAGTCCGATTCCCAACGATACCGTTTCCGTAGGATTTTTTAAGACGTCCATACCTGTGAGAACACCGGCGCCCATTATAGCCGGGATAGCCATTAAGAATGAAAAGCGCGCCGCTTCCTTAGGAGGGATTCCAAGCAACATTGCCGTACTGATGGTGGATCCCGATCTTGAAATACCGGGAATGATTGCCACAGCCTGCGCACACCCGACAATAAAACCGTTTTTCCACTGAATCGGTTTATCCCCTTGTTTCACCCATCGGGTGACCAATAAAACCAAAGCCGTTACCCACAGACTTATCGCAACCACATGTGTGCTGTTGAAAGCCGCATTGATTTGTTTATCAAAGAGAACACCTACAATGGCCGCCGGAACTGTGGCTAACACAATGATGCCAATATAATTCCAGGTTTCTCGTTTATTCAATGATCGCAGGATTTCCATAATATCCGGCCAGAATACTATCGCAATGCTGACTAAAGAACCGAGGTGGAGTATAACTTCAAACGATTTACCCGGTAGATGTAAGTCCAGCAGTGCTTTCCCAAGGACCAAATGGCCGGAGCTGCTGATCGGAAGGAACTCCGTCAGTCCTTGAATTGCACCCAGAATCATCGCTTGTAAGTAGGTCATTCTCTTCTCCCTCCGTCCTGAAATTTAGGTGAGTACAAAAAAAGGTTCAATCTTAGGAATATTGCCAGCCCATAACGGCAAACATACGTCCGGCCTTATCCCCTTCTTTGCGGTATGAATAATATTGAGCATCATTTTCCCATGTACAATCCGTGTCAGATAGAATCAAATCGGAGTGCACCCCCTGATCCATTAATTGCTTCCGAGCGAAACCTTTTAAATCCACAAATAAACCGGAATCCTTTTCGATGACAAACTCCGGATCAAATTTGCTTCGGATTTCAGATCCAATCTCAAAATGACGGGTGCAAATCGCGGGTCCAAGAATCACTTTCATTTTTCTCAGGTCCGAACCGTGTTTGTGAAATTCCTGAAGCGCTGCCGGGAGTATCCCCGAAGTCAATCCGCGCCAACCGGCATGAACAAGTCCAATCCGATTATCCGAATCAAAAAGGAATACCGGGATACAATCTGCAACCTGAATTGAAAGAACCCACTTTTTTGATTCTGAAAGGACTCCATCCGAATTCGGGATTAAACCGGGTTTTTCCGCCCATTGAATCGATGCTGAATGGACCTGTTTCAGGTAAACCAAATTTTCCTTTTCAAGTTGTAGAGCCTCGGTTAATCGTGTCCGGTTTTCGTAAGAATCACCGTATTGATTCCGGTATGAAAAACCCGCTGCCAGGGCGGGTTGGTTGAACCACGACGTATAGTCTTTAAATGGGATCATTAAGGTGTCATGGGCGGATTAACCCACAATGAATCTTCAATAAACACACCCTGATCTATGAATTGTGTCCCCTCATACCGGTACACGTGATAGGCTTGATTCAATTTGGGTTCTGAATTGGAAAAATAATAAGTCCTGATCCCTGAATGGGCATTTTTCAATTGATTGATCGAAGCAAGAATCGAGACCTGATCCGGAGCCGAATCGGGACAGACATGTTTCAGGAAACCAACTAAATCTTTTCCCTGAACATACAGCCTCCTGAAGGCTTTATCGATGTTCAATGCATCTTCATCCGGCTCGGCATCTACATTTCCAAGCGCAAGTGTTGTTAATCCCTGAACATGGGGTCCAACAATCTCCTGATTCAAAATATCCAGATTTTGCCATCCTTCATCCCCGACAATAACGGAATTCAGATTATAAAGTGGAAATTGCGTTCCAATATAAGTCACATCTTCAGGATGGATAGGCATAAAGATTCCGGGAATTGTATTCAGATTTACTTTGCTGGAATCAGACTGTGATAGTGATTTCTCCTTGGATTTGGGCAAATCAAAGAATGTTTGGGCATCAATATTAAAGAGGCCTTCCAGACTGTCAATTTGCATTCCAAGCAAATCATCGTATTTGGTATTTTCCGCTTCTAAAGCCCAGGCTTTGCTGCGAATGATGGAAAACTGCTTTCGCAGATTTTCAGGTTTTCCGGAATACCATTCCGAAGCCAGGACTTTTCCCCCTAAATATTCGTATTCCTCCGTGAAAGCATCCACAATCGGCTGACCGTATTGGTCGGCCGGCGCCAGGATAGCCATAGAATTCAATCCCAGTGTAGTGTAGCAATACCTGGCAACAATTCGACCCCGACTGGATAAATCGCCATTCAATTGAAGGATATTATCTCCCAGATCAACCAGGCCGCTCGTAATGGATACCGGAAGGATAACGGGAACTTCCGTCTCCGAAAGGGTGTTCGCAGTCAGGATTGAATTGGTTTCCGTCAGGGGACCGATCACCAAATCAAAAGCAGGATTATTTGCAATTTCACGGCTCAACTCAATTGTCCGAATTGGATCGCTGCCATTGTCCAATACCATTACCTGGAATTCAATATTAGGATTCGATGCTTCTGAAATCCCTTTTTGAAGGCCTTTCAAGAACATTTTACCTTCATCGGATTTATCTCCGGTTAAAGGAAGTATAGCTCCAATCATCACAGCCGGATGCGCTGTTTGATATGACCTCAGTAAAAGATGATCATAAAAAGATTGGTACTTTACTGGAAGGGATTCACGGTTTATCCGACTGAGTGTTATTGCGGCTTGATCTACGTGGGATTGTGTTAATAATTGATAAGCTTTTATTAGATCCAATTCCGGTGAAATTGTCGAATCAGGAAACCATTTATAGAGGGAATCCATTTGTATTCCACGCGCGGCATAGGGAATGATTCTCAATATACGATTATCAATTGAATCGGGGCTGGCCTGATTTCCAATCATGACACGTGCTTTGAGGTAATGTTTCAAGCCGAAGACAAAATCAAGACGATTCACATCCATATCGCCAAGCGCCATCTCCACCACCGGCGCGAGGGGATGATCGGAAAATGATTTAAAAAACTGATTGGCCGTCTGAATGGCAAGATCATCGTTCCTCATAAACCGATAACACTGAATTTTTAATTCCAGTAATACAGGGATCATCGGGCTTGAATCCGGCAGTGTAGCCCGTACAATTTGATCCAATGTCTTTCGATACTGTCCTTGATTGTATAGCTGAAATACCGAACGAATTGAGTCCGGCTTGGTTGTTTGTGAAGTATCCGGAACATCCTGACTATAAACGAGAGATATCAGGCAAAAAAAGAGAATAGCCGGCACCAAAAGCCGGGACATCAAATAATATTTTGGTATTTTTTTCTTTCTCACCGGTCGCATTTGAAATCTATGATGAATTTAAATTTACGCAGCATACCCGTCATACACACCGACTTGTATGAAAAAGTTCCGACTGATTGTCGCAACAGCGATGTGAATTACCCGACGATGAACTAACCGGTCCAGAATTCCGGCAGGATCAGCGTGAAAAAAGTCCAAATCTCCAAACGCCCGCAAAGCATATCAGCGGAAAGAAGCCATTTCCCAACGGCGGAGAATCCGATGAAATTATCGAAGGGACCCACCGCATCAATTCCCGGACCTACGTTTCCCAAAGTCGCCGCGACTGCGCTAAATGAAGTTCCCATGGAATGACCGAATAGAGTGAGCACCAATCCTGAAAACAGGAAAATCAGTATGTATGATGCAATAAATCCCTGAACACGCAAATGGAGACTCTCATCAATAAGTTTTTTATTCGAACGAATGTGTTCGATTAACCTCGGGTGTAACATCCGATGAAGGATCAACTTGAAATTTTTCACCAGCACCTCATATCGCCAGACTTTGATTGACCCGCTTGTGGACGCAGCCGTCCCTCCGACAAACATGAGTAAAATCAATACCAGTACACTGAATGAAGGCCAGTACTTGAAATTTTCAGTGGCAAATCCCGTTGTTGTAATGATGGACACCACTTGAAAGGCCGCTTTCCTTAATGCTTGCGGAAAAGTCAGTTCCAGATGGTAATATTCATACAAATTCAGTGCGACCAGAAATGTAGCCGACGCTATAATAACGATAAACGCTTTAAATGATGAATTCTTGAAATATAAAAATTTGCCATGTAAGGCATGATAATGAAGAACAAAACTGGAAGCACCGGCGATCATAAAGATCATGATCACATCTTCAACATAGACACTGTGGAAATAGGCAATGCTTTCATTGTGCGTTGAAAATCCGCCCCCTGCGATTGTTGCAAATGCGTGGGTTACCGCATCGAACCAACCGGTTACCGGCCACAATAAAAATACTTCCGCGATGGTAAAGAAAACATACACCTTCCAGTAGGACAGGGCAATGGTTGCAATCCTCGGAAATAAACGCTCCTCATTGATAGAAATCGGCGCTTCCGAATTGAACAATGCATTGCTCCGCTGCATCGATGGGAAAATGGCAATGGCCAAAACAACAATTCCCATTCCACCCAACCAATGGGTTTCGGACCGCCAGAATAAAATACTTTTCGGCAAAGAATCAATATCCGGTAACATTGTGGAGCCGGTAGCCGTAAACCCGGAGATGGTTTCAAAAAAAGCATCCGTGAAATTGTGAAATACGTGGCCTATCAAAAATGGGATTGCACCGAAAGCCGACGACACAACCCAGGCACTGACAACAATAAGTACAGATTCTCTGATATTCAATCCCTGGGGAGGTTTTTCAGTGAAAAAAGAATACAAGGACAGGATTGCCATAATCAGGATTGGGATTAAAAAAGGCATTTGGCTGGGTTCGCCATACCCGATAGAAATAATTAACGGAAGAATCATGGCAACCGCAAGGATTCCCAGGATTCGTGACAAAGAAAACAGGACCGAACGCAAGTTCATGAATTACCTGTTTCCCTTATGCCATTGTAATTCCGGTATAGATCATACCGGAAATTTGTGATGGGTCAGACACCGCTTTCAGGAAAAATCGAAAATATTGAATAATAAATTTACTTTAAAAACGAATTTCGAACCGATCCTTTTTCAGTGATGCTGTCCTGA
>CAZJWP010000029.1:0-21276 GCA_964549745.1 uncultured bacterium
TTTTCGCACAAACTTGAACCTGATCGTCATGTGTACCTGGTTTCGCCACTCGGGCGATTTAGTGTAAACGAAAACAAGATTGGTCCACGGGACGGTCTGCATGTATCAGGTGCCGATTCCCTGGACTTCGATGTGCTTGAAACCGGTGAATTGGTGCTGGTTGATTTGCCGTTGATGAAGTAACCTTCCACTCAATATAAGGAGTGAAGTCAAAAACATGACGACTGAGAAAGCGTATTTAGGGGGTGGATGTTTCTGGTGTCTGGAAGCGGTCTTCGAACGAATTCCCGGAATCCTGGATGTAACCAACGGATATGCCGGAGGCCATGTATCCAATCCGACCTATGAACAAGTTTGTTCCAATACCACCGGTCACGCTGAAGTCGTACAGGTTCAATACGACGCTGAAAAATTAAGCTATTTGGATATCCTGGAGATTTTCTGGAACAGCCATGATCCTACTACGATTAATCGGCAGGGCGCCGATGTGGGAAGTCAGTACAGATCCATCATCCTGACGACGTCAAAAGACCAGGAAAGGACCGCAAAAAAATCATTAAATGATTTGAATGAAACCGGATTGTATTCGAATCCCGCTGTGACCGAAATTGTACCTTTGGAGCAGTTTTATATCGCCGAAGATTATCATCAGGATTACTTTAGGAATCACCCGGATGCACCATACTGCGCGCATGTGATCCAGCCAAAGCTGGAAAAACTAAACTTCTGATCAATAACTAAAGATACTGTTTAACACATCGGCGAGCCGAACACTGGCCTTTTCCATCTGAACATCGAGAATCGCCAGTCCCTGCTTAACATAGTCCGGTGTAATATTGTGATCTTTCGGAATGGGATAACCGTAGGTCATCGCCAGTTTAAAGGAATCAAAAGCCCAGGTTGCCGGACCGCTCCGGGACCATTTTTCACGATCCCATTTACTGATCTTTGGATCCAGCCGATCCGCATAGGCTTCCACAGAAAGATGCCGTGTATCCATCAAGCCGTAATCCCACAATGCATGAAGGTTGGTGGAATCTCCATTCAAAACAACCGGAATGGTATTCCCACCCAGATCCGCCTCCAGGCTGGCATGCATGGGTTGATGAATATCTGCCACAAAATGGATCAGAAATTTCAACGCTTCAATTTGCTTGTCTCCGGGTATATCCGGATTCGAAAGAACGTCTTCATAATGTTCGATGGCTCCCACAACACAAGCCTGATCCGGGCAATCCCGTTCGGGGACGTAGGCTTTCGCATCCACAGGCATATTTACATAGTGATAGGGCGCCGTGTAATGATAAGTACTGTCTCTCCGAACTTTATCTGCCCAAGTGGCAACCGCAACCATTTCTTCGGATGGATCTCCGCCCAACAGATCTGCCACATGTTCTTTGGCAGCAGGTGTTAAATGGCGGCTGGCCATTAGAGCGATGATCTTGTGCCCGTCCCATCCCCACGCCTGTAAACTTGCGGGTAAAACTAGTGTAATGGATAAGCAAAATGGAATTAAACGCCAACGTGAAATAAATTTTCTATCCAAGAGAATACCCTCCAAAAGCTTTCTATGGAATTTCGAATTAAAAATGGGCGAAACCCATTCCGTTCGAAGCTCATTTTACCCGTAAATTACTTTGACTTCAAAGGAAGAATCCCATGCTCACCCGCAGACAAATACTCAAACTCATGGCAGCCATTCCGGCGCTGTCTGTATATCCACTATTCGCCGAAAAGACTCAAAAACAACATCTAATCCTTCCCCCGGCGCTAAAACCGGGAGACAAAGTAGGTCTCATTAATCCGGCTAGTGCAATCTATAAAGAGACAACCATTCGGGAAATTGAATCCACACTTCAGGCGAACGGTCTGGCGGCTGTCCGGGGAAAACATTTATTGGATTCGTATGGATATCTGGCCGGTACCGATCAGGATCGTGTGGATGATATTCATACTTTCTTTCGCGACCCTGAGATCAAAGCGATTATTGCAGCGCGTGGTGGTTGGGGGTGCAATCGGATACTTCCAATGCTGGATTACGACTTGATCCGGGATCATCCCAAGATTCTCATGGGATACAGTGATATAACCTCTCTCCTTTTGGCTATCACGGCTAAAACCGGCATGGTGACCTTCCACGGACCGGTGGGCATTTCCAACTGGAATGAATATTCCCTTTATTATGTACGCCGGGTTCTTTTTGAGGGACGAATGATGATCTTTGACAATCAGACACCGAATCATGCACCGGAGCGCGGCTTGCTGGAATTCACAACCGTATTTCCCGGTGTGGCATCCGGTCATATATGGGGCGGCAATTTATCGGTCCTCTCAGCAATGGTGGGGTCCGAATATCTGCCTGATCCTGATGGCAGCATTTTATTTGTGGAAGATGTTGGCGAAGATATTTACCGCATTGATCGGATGCTAACGCAACTGAAACTGGCCGGGATTCTGGACAGAATTTCAGGATTCATTTTCGCTCAGTGCACCCATTGTTCCAGTGAAGATCCCGATCACGCCTTTACAATCGAAGACTTAATGAATCAACATATTAAACCGCTCGGGATTCCGGCCTTTATGGGATTCCTTACCGGGCATATCAATAATAAATTCACCTTACCCATCGGCCTCCCGGTTGCTATGGATGCTGGACATGGTACCGTGGTAATGAAACAGGCTGCAGTACAAACAGAATGAATACAAAGTACCGTACGATCATCATTAACCTCTTCGTCGCTTCACTCTGGGGATATTATGCATACAAGAGTTTCTCTGTACTTAATATTGATTTAATGTCCCATTTCCAGGGATTATTTCCGGTTACACTTTTTATTCGTAATTCCACACTGACTATCATGTTTCTTTCAAGACGTCCCTCCAAACGAACGTCCACATCGCCTTTTGAATGGTTTATTGCCATTTACGGTACGTTTATCGGTTATTTTTATGTCTTTAACGGACCTGCTGATTATTTTCCTTGGACCTTTATTTTGGGGGCTTCCATTGTAAAAATATTGATTTCCGTTCTCATGATCACAGCCATCTTTTCACTTGGACGGTCCTTTGGTATTGTTCCTTCTGATCGTGGAATTAAAACCGGCGGATTGTATCGTTACGTCCGGCATCCCATTTATTCTCTTTACCTCCTCAGTGACTTGATTGACATGATTGCCGGGAAATTCTTCTGGCAAAACGCCTTGGTGTTCCTCAGTTTTATATTGACGACTTACTTCCGAACCGTATACGAAGAGAGATTATTGGAACGGAATCCTAAATATTCTGCTTATAAAGAAAAAACTCCGTATCGTCTGCTTCCGGGACTATTCTAATCTATTAGTAACCCGCAAAATTTGATACCGATTTCACTTGCAAAAGGTGTATTCAATTTACTAAACTGACCAGTCGGTTTAGTATTATGAATCAATCAAAACAAGATATTCGCAAAGGCCAAATATTGGACGGCGCCCTGGAAGCTTTGGTGGCTAAAGGGTACGAAAAAAGCCGGATGGATGATATTGTTGCGTATAGCGGGATTAGCAAAGGTTCCATTTACTGGTACTTCAAATCCAAAAAAGAAATTTATCTTTCTCTGGTAAACTATTGGGTGTTGCAGTATAGCGCTACAATCAATCACATGGTGGCGGAAGATCAACCGGCTACCCAACAATTGACCAATTTATTTGACTTTTTTCGCCGACAATTCATGGATGATCCCCAGGTGTTCAAAGCCCTGTTGGAATTCTGGTCCCTGGCAAACCGGGATGCGGATTTTCGTACCAAGCTGGACAAGGTTTATACAGAATTTCTAAGTATCATTAAGAACATTATCAGTTCCGGTGTTCAATCAGGAGAATTCCGTAATGTCAATGTTGAGATCGCTGCCCTTTCAATCATGGTAAACATTGAAGGACTGGTGTGGTTTGCCATGTTTGAATCCCATCGCACCAATGCAGAAGAATATATCGAGACCATTACCAAATTCATTTTGGCAGGTTTGAGGCCTGTCACCCAAAAAGGAGTGTAATTATGACTGATCCTAATCAAAAATCCGGTGGTCGGTTCATTATCGATCCAATCGGATCAAATCCGATTTTCTCCCGGGAATCGTTCAGTGAAGAGCACCGGGAAATTGAGGAAATGGTCAAGAATTTTTCAGAAGAACGTATCAATAAGAATAAAGAAGCACTTGAAGCTCACAACAAAGATTTAAGTCTTGAGTTGCTGAGGGAATTAGGTGAGCTGGGACTTCTTGGTATAGACGTTAAAGAAGAGTACGGCGGTCTGGAACTGGATAAAATTACCAGCGCTATTGTTGCTGAAAGCCTTTCTCACGGAATGGTAGCCTCGTTCACGGTTACCTGGTCGGTCCAAACCGGTATTGGCGCTTTACCCATCGTTTGGTTTGGGAATCATGAGCAAAAGCAGAAATATTTGCCAAAGATCGTTTCCGGTGAATGGGTGGCTGCTTTCGGCTTAACCGAACCTTCAGCCGGTTCCGATGCAACCTCGGGACGGACCACAGCCAAACTCAGTGATGACGGTAAGCACTATATCCTGAACGGCGAAAAGATATTCATTACCAATGGCGGCTGGGCCGATGTTTACACCGTGTTCTGTCAGGTAGACGGAACCAAATTCAGCGCACTTATCGTAGATCGGGACACACCGGGATTTGAAGTCGGACAGGAAGAAAACAAGATGGGTATGCGTGGTTCTTCCACTACACCGCTCAAGTTCACCGATGCTAAAGTTCCGGTGGAAAACCTTCTCTACGAAGTTGGGAAAGGTGCTAAAATCGCTTTCAATGCTTTGGATATTGGTCGGTTGAAACTGGCCGCCTCCGACTTGGGCGGCTGTAAAGTCGTTTTAGAGTATGTTACTCAATATGCGCTGGATCGACGCCAGTTTGGACAGCCGATCGCGGATTTCGATGTAATCAAAGGCAAAATTGCTGACATGGTTGTCAACACTTATTCAGCGGACAGCATGATCTATCGCACGATCGGATTGATCCAATCCCAGATCGACACCCTGGACAAAACTGCCGACGATTATTACATCAAAATGGGTGAGGCCATGGAGCAGTTTGCGATTGAAGCATCCATGACTAAGGTATATGGCAGCGAAGCCTTTTCACAAACCGCTGATTCTGCGATACAGGTCATGGGCGGTTACGGTTTTATCGAAGATTATCCCATTGCCGGTGCTTACCGTGACACACGAATAGACAGAATCTGGGAAGGTACCAATGAGATTAACCGCCAGATCATTGCCGGCTATATGATGAAAAACGCCATATTGGATGAACTGCCGCTCCGTGAGGCCATCAAAGGAATTGACGACTTCTTAAAAGAAATAGATGTCAAACAGAATGACACGCTTCTAGGCCGGGAAATCAACGCCATCGAAACCGGGAAACGCCTGACCTTATATCTTTTCCATGAAGCGTTGTGCGAATTCGGACAGGATTTGAAACATGAACAACAACTCACTGAAATCCTGGCCAATATGTTAATGATCATCTACACGGCAGACAGCACCCTTTCACGCGTGTTGCAATTACCCGGGGACTATCCTTACAAATCAAATGTATTGGATATCGCTCAGGTTCATGCCGCTGATTCCAGCCTGAAATTGATGAATCTGGCATTAAACGGACTGAACGGGATTTTCCACGGTTCGCTCAGCGCGGAAGCGATTGATCGCATGCGGGAGTTCCAAAAACGCATGCTGCTTCCCACGGATATCCTCAGTTTAAAGCGGCGTATTGCCGAAACCATGTATAACCGTAAAACCTATCCTTATTAGGAGTCACTTATGAACCAAAAATCTGTCATTATTGATGCCGTTCGTTCTCCCATTGGAGTCAAGAATGGTGAATTGATTGGAATCCGTCCCGATGATCTGGCTGCCCAGGTTGTAAAGGGATTATTGGATCGAAACAAAAATCTTAAACCGGAAACTGTTGAAGACCTGGTCTTGGGTTGTGCCTTCCCCGAAGGTCCCCAGGGAATGTTAATGGCCCGTTCGGTTAGTGTGTTGGCCGGACTTCCGGTATCTACGGCCGGAAAAGTGGTCAACCGTTTCTGCGGTTCTTCCATGGACGCCGTCCACCAGCTCAGCACAGCCATTGAATCCGGTGATATCGATGTGGGAATTGCCGTTGGTGTCGAAGATATGTTCTCCGTTCCCATGGGAGGATTTGCCCCGGATTTTCATCCGAAATTGGCTGAACAGGAATTCTATATCAGCATGGGTGAAACTGCCGAGAACCTGGCCAATGAAGGTAAAATCTCCCGTGAAGATCAGGATGCTTTTTCGATTCGCTCCCATGAAAAAGCATTGGATGCAATTGCTAACGGGCGTCCGGACAATGAGATCATTCCTATCGATAAATACGGTGAAACCACCATCAAACGTGATGAAGGTCCGCGAACCCCCGATAAAGAGAAAATCGCCAATTTAAAACCTGCTTTCATTGAAGGGGGAAGTGTCACAGCAGCATCCAGCAGCCCAATCAGTATCGGCGCTGCCGCTATCTTGCTCATGAGCGAAGATTTCGCCAAGGCGAATGGATTTACACCACGGGCGGAAATTGTGGCCCGGGCTGTTGCCGGTGTGGAATGGACGCTTATGGGGAAAGGTCCCTTACCTGCTACAAAAAAAGTATTGAAAAAAGCCAAACTCAACATGGATGACATCGAAACGATTGAACTGAATGAAGCCTTTGCTGCCCAGAGCCTTTATGTTATTCGTACCGGTGGATGGGATGAATCCAAAATTAACCTGAACGGCGGAGCCCTTGCGCTTGGTCATCCATTGGGATGTTCCGGTGCGCGAATTCTGGTTACCTTACTTAATGTGATGGAACAGCAAGATACACACCTTGGCTTGGCCACCATGTGCATTGGAACGGGACAAGGTATTGCCACTGTTATTAAACGATAACAAAAGTTCATGTGTGAAGGTTTAAGCTTCAAGTGAAGAAAGTAAGTATTTAAACGACGCAAAAATGACTCATACCGAAATAGAAACGCAGGATTTTGTGAGGATTGACGAAAACATTGACGTGTTTGAAAATGACCTGGTTGAGAGAACGTTTCTGTTTTCGATTCCAGTCCTTCCCTTACTTAAACACCTTCCCGACACAAAAAAAGCTGAAGTTGTCCGATACCAACCGGCAAAACCCCCA
This sequence comes from uncultured bacterium, assembly GCA_964549745.1. Taxonomy (GTDB): domain Bacteria; phylum Fidelibacterota; class Marinisomatia; order Marinisomatales; family J089; genus J089. Next base: position 7,196 of record CAZJWP010000029.1, read on the forward strand.
ACCTCCGCAGGTGCAAATTACGAGGAGGCACAAGTAGCCGGTTCAAAAGGTGGTTTTTACAATAAATTAAAAATCTCATATCGGGAATTACGTAAAACCAGGTATGGGTTAAAACTTATCCATGAAATGAAATGGATGAAAGGTTTATCGATAGACAAAGCGATCACTGAATCATATGAATTGCTAAAAATCTTCCTTAAACCTTCATCCTTAAAACTTGAAACTTCATTCCCTTCATCCGAAAGGATCATCAAATGTCAGAATCAATAAACAAAGTAGCCGTTTTAGGCGCCGGAGTCATGGGCGCTCAATTGGCCGGTCATCTGGCCAATGCCGGGATTCCTTCCCTCCTGTTTGATATCTCCCAGGAATTGGCCGACAAAGGAGTGGAAACGCTTACTTCCCTTAAACCGGCTCCATTGTATAAGCCAAAAAACGCGGAATTAATCACTCCGTGTAATTATCAGGATCATGCAGAGAAAATTGCCGAAGCCGATTGGGTTTTGGAAGCAGTAGCCGAACGACTTGATATCAAGGAATCTGTTTACAAAACAATCGTACCTCATCTTAAATCCACGGCCATTCTTTCCTCCAATACATCCGGAATCCCTCTGACCAGTTTAATTGCCGCTTTACCGGACGATGTGGCTGAGCGTTTCCTGATCACGCACTTCTTCAATCCACCGCGCTATATGCGGCTCCTGGAGTTGGTCAAAGGTGAAAAAACCCGGCAAGACGTTTACGACACTATCATGGAATTTGGCCGATCCACACTTGGAAAAGGAATCGTTCACGCCAAAGACACACCTAATTTTATTGGAAACCGTATTGGTGTATATGGTCTCATGGCAACGATCCAATCCGCTGTCAATATGGGTTTGACCGTTGAAGAAGTTGACAAATTAACAGGAACGCTGGTCGGTCGTCCAAAGAGCGCCACCTTTAGAACGGCCGATGTGGTGGGCCTGGACACTTTAGCCCATGTAGCTCATACTTCATATGAACGCGGGGAAGACGATCCGGAAAGGGATATTTTCAAAAACCCGGAAATCCTGGACAAATTGATCGACTCCGGTCGGCTTGGGCAGAAAACAAAAGCCGGATTTTACAAAAAGGAAGGAAAAGAGATCCTGTCTGTGAATCTGGAGACCGGGGAGTATGGACCACAGAAACGTGTGCGATTCGATGGATATCGTATTGCCCGGGATCGGAGTAATATCGGTGACAAGATCGCGGCCCTGGCTTACAGTGAAGACAAAGCCGGACAGTTCTTCTGGGAAATACTCTCGAAGACACTGATTTACAGCGCCAACCGAATTCCGGAAATCAGTGATACACTTTACAATGTGGATCGCGCAATGCGATGGGGATTCGGCTGGGAAAAAGGTCCCTTTGAAACCTGGGATGCTATTGGTTTGGAGCGGTCCATTGATCGTATGCAGGCGGAAGGGAAAAAAGTCCCGGATTGGGTCCTTAAAATGGTGGATCAGGGTTTCAAGCAGTTCTATTCACTGAAAAAAGGAGTTCAGTCCTGTTATTATCCACAATCCGGTTCACCGGTGGAAATTCCGCTGGAAAATAAAACGATTAATTTGAACCTGGAGAAATCCAAAGGGAATCTGGTTAAACGGGATTGGAGCGCCAGCCTGATTGATCTGGGAGACGGCGTATTGGATGTGGAATATCATTCCATCCTGCAACCCACATTGAACCCCATTGATGGTTCCATGATCGACATGATCTCCACCGGTCTGGACTTGGTTGAAAGCGGGAAATATAAAGCGTTGGTTATCGGTCATCAGGGACCGAATTTCTGTGCCGGTGCAAATCTGGCCGGGATTCTTGCTTTCTGCGAGAATGGTGATTTTGACGGTTTGGAGAATACGGTCAGATTATTCCAGGACTTGACCCAACGAATTCGTTTCATAAAATCACCTGTCGTCGTTGCGCCATTCAACCTGACGCTTGGCGGCGGATTTGAATTCTCGGCGCCTGCAGCACATCGCGTGGTTTCCGCAGAACTTTACATCGGCGCCGTTGAAGTTGGAGTGGGCTTAATTCCCGGTGCCGGCGGCAACCTGAGGATGCTTTTAAATCTGATGGAAAATGCAGGATCCAGGGGAAGGCTCAACGCTTTTCCAATCGTACAGAAAGCGTTCGAAACCATTGGGTTCGCCAAAGTCGCGACCAGCGCTGAAGAAGCCAAATTCCTGGGCTATCTCCTGAAAACCGACACCATCGTCATGAATGACGATCAACGGATTTTCGTTGCCAAGGAAAAAGCACTTGAGCTATTGGATGGATACACGCCACCGGAGTATCGAAATGACTTGAAACTTCCGGGCGCCGGCGGACGTACAGCCATGTTAATGGCGCTCAAAGGATTCAAAGCTCAAGGGAAAATATCGGACCATGATATGTTCATTGGCGAGAAGCTGGCTTATGTGTTAACCGGCGGCGATAAAGCAGGATTGACCAAAGCTGTGGATGAGCAATATCTCCTGGACATTGAACGGGATGTATTCGTCAGCCTGGCGGGTGAATCCAAATCGCAGGATCGGATTCGTTACATGCTAAAAACTGGTAAACCGCTTCGGAATTAGTTACCTCCTATTCCGGTTTGCGGTCTCAAAACCCCGGAGATTCGTCTCCGGGGTTTTTTGTCTCCCGAAAGACTAAACCATTTTCAAATCCTTTAAGTTGAACTTGAAGTCCTTTTTTGAAAGTTGATTTACTCATATTTTCCCCCTGCATTTTAAGACTATTCTCCTGTGAATTCTCCACGAACCTCATCCCTGCAAACACTGCTAAAGAGCCTGGCTGTCCTGCTGGTGCTCTATTTATTCCTGGTCAGTATTGGAATGATTGGAGCTGCCTTTAAATCCATTGGAGGAGAAACCGCAAAATCACTTATTCAAAGTTCGGCCGGTCCCTTTATCGGTCTGTTTATTGGACTATTATCCACTTCTCTGATCCAGAGTTCCTCCACGACGACTTCATTGGTCGTTGCAATGGTGGCAGGAGGTACATTCGGTGATAATACGGCCGTCGCTGTTGCTGCTGCAGTTCCGTATATCATGGGTGCAAATATCGGAACCAGTATAACGAATACACTGGTGTCTTTGGGACACGTGGTTAACAAGGTGGAATTCCGGCGTGCGTTTGCTGCATCCATTGTTCACGATTTCTTCAATATCATTTCTGTGATAATTCTATTCCCGCTCGAACTCACAACAGGAATCGTCAGTCGATCCGCTATGTGGGTTACCAACCTGTTTATTGGAACAAAAAGCTTTACGTTTCACAGTCCGCTAAAGGCAATGACTAAACCTATTGTACACTGGATTCAACATGGTCTCACCGGACAATCGATTGTAAATCCCAATTGGCTGCTTTTGATACTGGCGCTCTTGTTACTGTTTTTATCCCTGCGATTACTCACAACTTTAATTCGATCATTAGTTATGGTTCGTCTGGAAGCCTTTTTCGATCGCACGATTTTTAAAACCTGGATCCGGGCGATGAGTTTTGGTGTGCTGATTACCGTGTTGGTCCAAAGCAGCTCGATTACAACATCACTGGTTGTTCCGCTTGCAGGTGCCGGAATCTTAACGCTGGTTCAAATATTTCCGTACACTTTAGGCGCCAACATAGGAACAACTGTCACGGCTCTCTTAGCCAGTTTGGTCACAGGAACACACGCTCCACTGGCGGTGGCATTTTCACATCTTTTATTTAACATTTTTGGCATTGCAATCATTTGGCCTGTGGAAAAAATTCGAAACATTCCTCTTCGATTCGCAGAATGGTTCGCGAATTTATCCGCAGAAAACCGATTCCTGCCGTTTGTGTATATTCTGGTCGTCTTTTTTCTCATCCCTATTTCACTCATATTCATCATGAGGTAAACCATGTCCATCGTCAAAGACATAATCAATCTATGGAAATCTGAAAATCTCCTGGCTCAAGCCTGGGAGGAATCCTACCAAATGCTGATCTTGTCACGCGAAATGTGTATCCAGGCCATCCGCAAGTTTCATGAGCACGATAACATGGCTACACTGAAAGCGCTAAAAGAACGGGATTTTGAAATCAATGCATTCCAGAAAAATGTTCGCCGGAAAGTGGTAACCCATTTCTCAATTGACAAGGATTTGACCAATTTATCCAGTGGTTTAGTGCTCATGAATATGGTGGTGGATATTGAACGAATTGGAGATTATTCCAAGAATATCGTTGATCTGGCAATGAATTATACCGGTTCCTTTGATGTGGAGAACATATCAGCGGATTTGCATGAGATCGAAATTGAAGTTGAAGGTCGTTTCGATAAAACAATGGAGGCAATTCATACCCAGGACTCAGAAGTTGCCCGTACTCTTTTTTCCGCCTATAAACAATTAATATCGGAAAAATCAGATCAAATCGTTAATTCAATCATTGCAGGAAATTTGACTTTTGGTTCCGAATCCAAGACGGCCGCTGTTGCACTTTATGCACGGTATTTAAAACGCATTGGCGGTCATCTTAAAAACATTACTACAACATTGGTAAACCCGGTTGAAGCTATCGGATACGTCCATTAATCAGGAGGGAATTGTGAAGCAGATTCGATTTATTTGTACTTTTTTTTGTATCATACTCTTTACCTCACTCGAGGCGTCGACACCTATTAATCCGATGGCATCGGATGTCACAACCATTACTCGGATCCAGTCAACGACGGATGGTGCCACAATTGAAATTCATACCGGACAAATTTCCGGTGAGATTGTCGAAAAAAACGGTCAATCTTTCGTCCGATTGAGCAATGCCCGGGGTTTTCATACCCATCAAATTGGCGCGCCTCAATTACCGGCTTATCACCGCTTGCTCATCCTTCCGGAATTAGAGAAGGTCCAAGTCAGAATTTCCAACGTCGTATGGATTCCTGTTGATCTGGTTGCCTCCGGACTGGACGCACCCATTCTTCCGGTTCAGCCTCCCGTTTCAAAAAACGATGACCCGGCTACACTTCCGTTTGTGATGGACAATGCTCTTTATAGCTCAAATACGTTTTGGAGTGATTCCTTAGCGGTCCTGGAATCACTGGGACATTTACGGAACCAGAACCTTTATCGTCTTCGGATCAATCCTGTACGATGGAATCCTGTTACGCATGACATGGAAATCGCACAAACCATCAATCTGTCCATTGAGTATGTCGCTCCTGATTGGAATAAAACCGATTACCTTTATCAATCCAAGTCCGATCCTTTATTCCAATTATCTTCTGAAAAAGTATTGGATTTCAGTACGCTTACCTCAAATCGGGAAGCGCTGTTGAATGATCCACCAAAAATCGTCATGGTTTGCGCCGCGGATTTTGTCTCCGCAATGCAACCCTGGGTTGATTGGAAAGAACGGCAGGGTTATACGGTTGTAATCGGTGTACCCGGTCAGGATGGATTGGGAACAAGCAATACTGACATTCGGTCCTGGATTATGGAATTATACAATAGTGGGAATTCAGACGATCCGGCGCCCAGTTTTGTATTAATCGTTGGCGAACACAGTGACATTCCCGGATTTAATGGAACAACCGGTGCGCATAAATCCGATCTATATTTCGGTGAAATGACCGGTGATTTCCTACCGGAAATGTATGTCGGTCGGATTTCCGCCGCTTCCGAAAGCCAGGTGCAGGATATTGTAACTAAAACGCTTCAATATGAACAACAGGCGATTGATGATCCTTCTTACCAGGGGGAGGTAACCATGATCGGCGGCGTGGACTCCAATTACGGCCCAACGCACGCAAACGGACAAATTAATTATGGTGTGAATCAATACTTCAACGCCGAACACAACATTTATTCACACACTTATCTGTACCCGGAATCCGGCTCTTCTGAAGGTGATATCATCAATGATATGAACAGCGGAATAGGGTTTATCAATTACACCGCCCACGGAAGTGAAACCGGATGGGCCGACCCAACCATCAATGTCGGCGATGCTCATTCTCTCACCAATGACCAAAAATATTTCCTGGCGATCGCCAATGCCTGCCTGACCGCCAAATTCGACTACAGCGAGTGTGTAGGTGAGGCCTTTCTCCGGCAACCGAATGGCGGCGCGGTCGGCTATATCGGCGGCACCGACTACACCTATTGGGATGAAGACTATTACTGGGGCGTGGGATACGGACCGGTGGTTGGCAGCGGTCCTGCCTTTGATGAAACCGGCACCGGCGTCTACGATGGCATGTTCCATGAAAATGGTGAATCATATTCAGACTGGTGCACATTGAACGGAACGATCATGATGCGCGGCAATCTGGCCGTAGCCGAAAGTGGTTCATCCCTGGAAAACTACTATTGGGAAATCTATACGCTTCTTGGTGATCCCACCTGCTCCACAAATCTAGGACAACCGACTGCACTTCCCGCCGATTATCCTGCAACGATTATTACCGGAACACCTGATCTTTCAATCCACGCTGATCCCTACACGTTGGTGTCTCTCAATGATGCCGACGGACATTTGCTCACCGATCGAACCAATGCCTCCGGAAATGTGACCTTACCTATCGGTGATTTGAATCTGCCTCCGGGGAATGTGGAATTGGTGATGACAGCCCAAAATCGGGTTCCCGTCATGGATACACTGCAGATCATTTCACCGGATGAAGCTTATCTGGTTGCCAGCAGTCCCATGGTGAGTGATACGGGCGAATGGAATGAAAACGGACAATGGGATATCGGTGAAACCGCCTGGGTCAACTTTACGGTTCGGAATGTGGGTCTGTTGACCGCTCAGGATATTTCTGTTTCTTTAAGTACCTCCGATCTTTTTGCCAATCTCACCCCGCGCACTGTTCATTTGGATTCTTTACAACCTGACAGTTCCGCGCTTATAGATTCTTTTCAGGTTCAATTGGCCGGAGATTGCCCGAATGGACATACCGTTCAGTTAAACGTCACAGCAACCGACAATGGTGGTTCGGTCTGGTCATCCCCAATAAGAGTAACCGGTCATGCACCGGTTTTGCAAACTCAATCCATTTGGGTTGACGATGAAAACAACGGCCGGTTGGATATCAATGAAATCGCTGATATTGTGCTGGAAATTCAGAATAACGGAGATTGCCTGAGTCCCGGCGGAACCATTGAACTCACCAGCCGTGATCCTTATGTGGCCGTAATCACCGATGCACAGGAAATCGCGCCCATCCCGGTTGACAGTGTCGAAACGGTGGCTTTTTCCGTTCGTGTATTGCCTACCACAACCAGCGGTCATGTATTTTCGTTTCAATGGTCGATAAACGGTGAATACGATTTTGCAACGATGAGCAGTTTTCAACTTCCGGCTGGTTTGATCATCGAAGATTTCGAAACCGGCGACTTCTCAAGTTTTGACTGGACTTTTTCCGGTGATACCGATTGGGTTATTTGCTCCGATCAGGTCGGGGAAGGTTCATTCTGCGCCATGTCCGGCGATGTAGGCGACAATCAAAACAGTACCCTGAGTCTGGATGTATCCTGTCCCGAAGAACGGGAAATTCAATTCATGTTTAAGGTGTCTTCCGAAGCAGGATACGATGGATTGGAATTCTATATCGACAATACGATCTACGGCCCCTGGGAAGGAGAAATCGACTGGCAGAACGCGAGTTACACTGTTCCTGCCGGTGATCACACCCTGAGATGGAAGTACATCAAGGATCACGGCGTTTCCAGCGGAAGCGATTGTGCGTGGGTGGATTATATCGTTCTTCCGCTATCCGGTCCGTCCATGTTTCACTGTGTTCCCGGAGATGTGAATGGCGATGGCCAGGTTGATCTGTTCGACGTGATTCGGGTTTCGCTCATTGTCATGGATCAGGGCGCCGGTTCAACCGACGAGGAAGATTACTGCGGTGACGTGAACTACGATGGTACATTAGACGTTTTCGATATTTTAGGCACAGCGGACCGCTGTACAAATCGATGAAGAATTGAACTTGAGATCAGAAAACAGATTAGTTCCAATAATTGTCGGAGCCGTTCTCAGTCTACTCATCTGCGGGGTAGGTTGGATTTACATCCTGATTTTTCGAAAAGCAGAACTTCCTGAACTGGCCCCCATCGGGATAGGCTTCATCACAGGCGTTATTGTTATATTGGTAGTTATCGTTGTCATCCGGCGCATCCGTGAAATCAAGGAGGAGGAAAACCATGATTTTAGTCAATACTGAAACTATTCCCGGAAAAAAGTTGGAAGTCCTGGGATTTGTGAAAGGCAGTTTTGTCCAATCCAAACACCTGGGGAAAGACATAATGTCCGGATTAAAAAGCCTGGTTGGCGGAGAGCTGAAAGCATATTCGGAGATGCTGGATGAAAGCCGTAAACGGGCGATTGCCAAAATGGTTGAAGAAGCAGAGCAACTGGGCGCGGATGCAATTGTGAATATCCGTCTGATGTCCAGTCAGGTTATGACCACAGCCGCCGAATTTACAGTCTATGGCACAGCCGTAAAATTTGTTGAAGAAAGATAGAATGACCGGATTTAAGCAAGAACGGAGCAGTTATGGATTACAAGTCATTTTGGACATTTGATCGATATGCGGTTGTGGGTCACACAACCGTTAAACCGTTCCCAAAATTGACATACGACCAACTCAAACTTCTGGGTAAAACCGTTTATCCCGTAGATACCAGCGTCGATGAAATAAATGAAGGTGATACAACCTTTCCGGATCTAAAGTCACTTCCGGAATCCGTCGATGGTATCATCATCGAAACGCCGCCGGAGGAGTCCGAAAATTGGGTTCAGCAAGCGGCCGATGCGGGGATAAAGAATGTGTGGATTCATCAACGCTGCGATACTCCGGAAGCAAAATCGCTGGCCAAAGAAAAAGGGATCAAATTGTGGACCGGAACCTGCGCCGTGATGTATTTAACATCAGGATTCAACGCCCATGGAATTCACCGGACGATAAATAAAATATTTGGGAAATATTGATCGTATTTAGAACGAGTATTTGATCCCTAACCTCAAATTGGAGAAATCCTCCAATTGGGTGAATTTGTTATTCGGATCGTTGGAATCACCAAAAAACCAGGTCCCATCCACTTCTATTTTCCACGCTTCCCTGGGAGAATAACTCACTCCGGCTCCGGCCATCATTCCCACATGATCCAGATCTTTAAAGGAAGTGAAACGCACTTCGATACGATCGTCCAGATAATTTCCCTTTGCACCTATCATTAACCCGTTTTCCGCAATGATGGCAAAAGGCGTACCAAGTCCGGGTTGGTAATCCGACGTTGGCAATGATGACAAAATAGCCGTTGCAGTTTCCAGAGGTATAATCCCAAAATCCCGCGTGACGGTGTAATCTTGTACCCGAGTTCCTAAATATTGAGCCATCAATGTCAGACTGAACGGTCCGTTAACTTCCCCTTGCAACACATACTGGAGGTAATCCGCCTTAGTTTTCAGAATAATATCGCCAGTTACTTTTGGCGATTCCGAATGGACATACATTCCCTCCCCACGAATGGTCACATTTCCAGGGAACCAGACAAAACCACTGCCATACGCATCAGACTTGTTATACCCCATAACTGGAATGTTTAAAACGGTGTCTGGCAGAATCATTTGATTAAGTCCTTGCATACTGAACATACGGTCATTCCCATGAAACCAGGACAGATCCATATCCCAATTACCAATAGAAGTTTTAAATCGTAAACCCGACTCCCATTTTCTTCCCGGATCTAATATATTCTTAGGTTTTGGAGGTAATTCAATTGGGAAATCCTTTTCACCGAAAGGTAACCGGTTTGGTTCAAATTGGGGTAGAAAAACAAATTCCACATCTGCCGGTCCAAGATAAATTGTACCTGAAGCAGATAGTGTGGCTACCTTTCGATCAATCCCGGTCAGGAACATATAGTAGTAATCATAAGGATTCAAATTGTCGGTGGGATTGTTCCCATCGGCCAGGCCCCAGGCGTGAATCTGTTTTCCCACTTTGAATTCCCCAAAGGTTGGATACCAGACCGCATACGCTTCCCGCAGTTGGAATTGAGTAGTATCCAGTTGGGTCCAGCGGGATTCAATCGCCGTGCGGGACCGCAATTCAAACTGAGAAAAGGAGTAATTCAATTCCAGTTCCGCAGCCCGGAAAGGCAGATTAATCTCCGTACCATCTTTGGTCCGCCGCATATCATTGGGATCGATCCACCCGCTGTAAAACACCTGCGCCGACAGAACTCCGGTTAGACACAAAACGGCAATTGTTTTTACACTGAGAAAACGATGCATGCTATTCTCCTATCGCGGAAGCCGCTTGAGGTTGCGTTCCATAAACTGGTGATCGGATACACCGGTATCCACTTCAATATTGTTAAAAGTCAACAAGGTGGAATGGTCCTTCTGGACATCCTGTACAAAGATCTTTGTGGGAACCGTGTATTTCCCTTTTTCCGCGTATTCCATATGTTTGACTTTCTGAAGTGTACCGGATAAATCGTAAGACTCTTCCTTAATGGCTGTATAATCGTTTTTGGTTATCCAGGTAATGTGTTTACTGTAATTGGATTCGGCCTCAGATTTAGGTGTTTCTTCCAACACATAACAATCGGTGCCATCCACAGCTTCTTCCTTTAGCAATTTATAGGTGTATTCATCCAAATCGCGGTTTGTCATGTCCTCGTAACTCATGTCCGATCCCATAAATGAGTCACCCTTTTTACTGGATGAAATTCGCCTTACCTTTTTGAAGGCCGGTAACCAGAGCCGCATTTCATCGTCAGCGCCGGGATGTTCGATCTTGAGAAAAGCCACGCCCTTGTCATCCGGCGGAGCCAGGAACCAAATCATCTGTTTATCGCCGCCGTCTTTACTGACGGAATGCAGCGTATTTGAACGGATCTTCCCCTGTGAATTGGTCAGAACCATTGTTAAATCGACAGTCATATCCTTGGGCTCCAATCGTTGGTCGGCTTTTTGGGCAATTTCATACCCGGTCTGACTCCATGCCCAACCGGTCAAAAAAGAAAGACCTAAAATGGACGCTATAATTCTTTTCATGATGAACCTCATTTCTCCTTTCGCACAAGGCGATCTTTTAATAATTCGGTAGCCGAAGCTAATAGTGTCAATGTCCCTACGGATGTTGAGATCATGGCAAAGACCATTAAGCCGCCAATATAACGCACCGGGAGGAATGCGGAGATCATCAGGGCGCCAAATCCCATATTTGACAAGGCGTTCAGCATGATCGGATAACCCGTATCACCCATCACCTCCCGGCTGATCTTATCCTTTGAAACACCTTTATTCACATAGTGACGATACTGGGAAATGTAGTGGATGGCAAAATCCACCCCCACGCCCACAATGATGGACGAAAGCAAGGCCGTGATATGGCTTAGATCAATTCCGGCAAATCCCATCAGCCCAAAATTCAAAATAATGGCGGAACTCAAAGGGATGACTGCCAGGACACCCCAAAGGAATCGTTTAAAGAAAATCCAGGAAATCAGGAAGATCATGATAACGGACACTCCGATACTGATAAACGCGCTTCGAAGGACCAGGAACATTTCTTCCTGCATAATGACGATCATTCCCGTAAGTGTGGTGTGGAAATCATCCGTCCCCAACTTCTTTACATATTGATTTACACCATTGATTAACGGTGTCATTTGAGATGTGGGAATGTTTTTTAAGAGTGCCGTCACCAGTCCCTGACTGTAGTCATAATCCACCAATGAACTGAAGTCATCGGGGTCTCCGGACATGGAATACAGTGTAAATAAGTTGTTCACCTTGTCCCTTGAATCCGGAATGACTTCATATTTCGGATCGTCATCCATTACCGTTCGATGCATTAACTTGATGATATCGGCGATGGAAATCGTTGTCCGGACAGCTGGATTCTTCTCAAGATAATTTTGAACTGCTTCCATTTTTTTCAAGACATTTGGTGATTTTATATCGCCGTCCACCTTGATTTCCATATCCATGGTTCCGGTCATTTCCTGATCGAGAAAATCAATGCTGTCCCGGATTTGTGTCCCCTTGCTAAAGAAACTGGCGATGTTGACTTCCACATTAACCTTCCACAACCCGAAAGCAGCAACGGCAACAATCACAACACCGGTGGAAAGAACTCGCTTCGGATGATTAACAACCTGATTCCCAATATGATCAACCAGTCTTTCAAAAACACTTTTTTCCGCCAGGGAAACATGGGACAGATCCCATTTTTTCAGATTGAGTAAAGACGGTAAAAAGATGGTTGAAAGCAACCACGCCCAGGAGATACCGAAACCCATTGCAATTCCGTATCCCAGGAATTGGTTGATGGGTGTAAAAATCATGGATAAAAATGCAGCGATGGTCGTCAGACTTGTGAGCATGACCGGAAGCATGAGCGTGTTCATGGAGGACCGGATTGCATCCCGTACATCCTGCCGCTTTCGCGCCTCACGCATAAACTTGGTTATGATATGGATACCATCGCCATTGGCAATGGTAAGCAGGATGATCGGCATGGTTGCATTGAGCACGGCAAAATAGAATTTATTGGAACCGGTGAGGTGAACCATCCAACCCAGAAAACCCATCATTCCGGCTAAAGCCAATATGACGACCGATAAGGCCATGAGCACAGCCGGGAAACTCCTGAGATTGAGCAACATAATGATGATCAGGATAACAATGGCAAAGGCCATCAGCTTCATAATATCATTTCGGATTAAAACCGGGATGCTTGTGGTCAAATACAATTGACCGCCAAAATGAACGTCATAACCTTTCAGTACTTTATCGGCTTCTGCGATGATTTTTTTAGTCATGACTACATCATCTTTTTCGAGTTTGGGCTGCACCACCATATTTAAAAAATCATGGTTTTTACTGAGGACCCGAATCTCCATATCCGGTGTTTTATCCAGATAGTCTTTCATGTTCTGAACCTGTTTTGGTGTCATATTTCGGGACGGTTGGAGGTCACTGACTTCCATAAATCCATCATCACTGTCCATCCGGTTCATACTGGCAACACTGAAGACTTCATCCACTTCCGGCATTTTTTCCACTGCATGGGCAAAGTCCCAGGCTTTGGCCAGCGTTTCCGGGGTTAACGCATCCTGTCCTTTGTGGCCGAAAGCAACAAAGATTCGTTCCGTGGAACCAAATTCGTCCAGAACCTTGTTCCAGGTTACGAGGGAAGGATTGTCTTCCGGGATCATGTTCATAAAGTCATCATCGATCACAATAAACCTGACACCTGATCCCAGGAATACCGTAACTAATACACACAATATCACTGTTCGTATCGGGTGATCAAGCGCTTGACTAATGAGCCGGTTCTTCATTTTGGTTGCCATTTTAGGAGTCCTTTGATTTAGAAATTGTTCTTCAATTGTTCACGACCTTCTTCTGACAGAATGCCGCCGGTCAGTAATGTTTTGTAAGTTTGAATTGTGTCGGTGATGGTCAGATTGCTTTCCATGATAACTTCCGGGCGGAAAATTCGATGGACTATATTCGCATGTAAAAGTGCGACAGTTTTAATATTGATATCATCCCGGATCATACCCATCTTTTTAGCACGCAATAATAAATCCGTAAATACGTCGACAATTTCTCCCCGATAAGCGTCGATTTGTGTCCAGATTGCCGGGTATTTCATTTTGAGTTCATTGATAACTTCAACCTGAACACCTCCAATTATAGATTGAGCAATATTCACGATTTCAAAAAACTGTTGAATGGGATTTCCCGGTTTTGAAATAATGATCCGAATTTCTTCATCGACTTTAAGATGGATTTGGTGAAACGCCGACCCGACCAGAATATCTTTTGTTGGGAATAACGCATATATTGTTTTCTTGCTGATTCCCATTTTCTTCGCCAACCGATCGACGGTAAAACCGCGTAATCCGGTTCGGTTGATTTCTTCCAGTGTGAATTGTAGAATCAGGGCCCTGCGTTGTGTTGGATTATTTATCATTGGAAACGTATTACGTTTATTTCGTTTCCAATTTAAACAAAAAATTATTCACTGTTCAAAATGTTTTTTCGAGTTCAATCTATTTTA
>CAZJWP010000030.1:0-20949 GCA_964549745.1 uncultured bacterium
TGCAAAAGAGTACAATAACAGACTACCTTAGTATTATAATCTATTTTCAATTGTACATTCTAACACACGCTGCTACGGACGTGATGGGCTGCACGGAAAGTGAGTTTTGTGAGATTAAATATGATTAAATTAATGAAAATGATTTTTACAAATAACTTTCACGCCGAAGAGCTTATCGTTAGCCTGATGCATTAGGAGTACATTCGTGAAATTCTGGACAGGGTTCGTAATCCCTGGAGATGAAATACATGAGGGAGTCTTTCCCTTGAAGGGTGCTGGTTTCACTCTCGTTCCCTGCAATGAGCCAAGATCACCGAATCGAGTCTATAATGGTATGGAGATCAGCATCCACGCAAAATCTTGGTCCTCAGCACAAAGAGCCCTAGATCTTGTCTCTGGTGCACTGGAACTCTTACAGGGCTCCTTCCCACTACCAGTAAACAAATTCATTGCTTACAATGAAGACCAACCTGAGTGGCTTCCCGAAGGAGCAAGGAATCCACAACACTCCAATGTATTCAGTACAATAGGGATGATAGACGCTTGTGCACTATCGGCAAAAGCATCAAGGAACAACAGGATTAAGTATGGCGTCTTCGAATATGTGTTCGGCTTGCATCTGTTCACGGTTCATCACCGAGACCTGAATCCCTACTCAGGTGAAAACTACCCCATCTCATCTTTTCCGGAGGACCATATCCTTCTGGGGCATGCCATCATTTCTGCCTATACGTGCATTGAACACTTGGGATTGGAGGTGCGTGCGACAGCAGAGAAGCCAAGCATGAAGGATAGGAAATGGAATCCTGAAATTCTGGACGGATTATATCGGAGGTTGAAAGAGGGTGGTGTTGATATTGATGAACCTCTGTTGTGGTTGAACAGGTCAACCCTTCGTAAAACAGAAAGAGACAAACCGCTCACGGAACACTCCCGACCAAGTTGGTCTTCGGGAAAAAATAGAGACATCAATGTTAGAATCGAAGATGCTATTAATTATGCCAGTTGGCTTCGAAGCAAAGTTGCAGCACATGGAGTAAATAAATACAGTGCACATATTTCACCCTATGACGTAGTTAACGTACAGTCGTTGGCTAGAAGACTCCTGCTGGAAAGTACAGGATTTTGGGTGAAGCTAATGTGAGCACTGGCTAATACGCGACAGCAGCTAGACAGGGCACAATGGCACTGCCACTTCAAGTGCGTTTAAATATGAGTCATCCAATACCAGTCACGAACGTCTCAGCCGCCCTGCAGCTGAGATGCAAATCCGTTAGGTATTGTTGAAAATATTGAAGTGCTTCGTCAGCTGCCGTATCTCATACCTGTCCGCTAGATGCCTGCTAAAAATTGTATTGGGTACGACTATACTCTATATCGGGATAAAATAGACTTCCCGATCAATTATTTCCCTTTTTCCCGTATTTGGCTTTAGTTTCCGAAAATTAAACAGGACATTATTTGGGCCGTAATAAAAACAGTAAGTTGGTTTTTTCTACCAATCCCGGTGAACCCCTAAACGAGGGGATCGAAAATGAAGCATCACTTCAAAACAGCGGCCAAAACCTTCGCATTTGGCGTGAAAGACGGGGCGGCGGTAAAACAGTGACAATTATACGGGATTTTATCGGACCGGAGTCCGAACTGGCTGAATTAGGGAAAACTCTCCGCAAACATTGCGGGACCGGGGGATCGGTAAAGAACAGGGAAATCATCATTCAGGGGGATCAACGCGATAAAGCATTGGCTTACTTAATCTCAAAGGGCTACGGGGCTAAAAAGAGCGGAGGATAATCAGTGCTTTACCGGTTTATCAAATTCCTGGCTATCATAGCGGTTCGTACGTTTTTTAATCGCATATACATACATCATAAGTCGCGGCTCCCTCAATCCGGTCCGGTCATTTTTGTGGCGAATCATCCCAATACCATGATCGATCCCATGGTCATCGGCTATGCCGTGAACCGGGACCTCACTTATCTTGCGAAAAGCACCTTATTTAAACGACCATTGAACCATTGGCTTTTAACGAAACTCAGGCTGGTGCCCGTTTTCCGAAAGATGGACAATCCAAACGAAACCGCGAAAAATGCGCATACATTTGAGAAATGCTATCAAATCCTGGAAAAGGGCGATGCGTTTTTAATTTTCCCGGAAGGAATATCAACGGGTGAACAGACGATCAATAAGATTAAAACGGGAGCAGCCCGAATCGCTTTTGGCGCAGAATCCGGAAACGGCTACACATTGGGTGTGCAAATTATCCCGGTGGGGATTAGTTATTCGGAGATTACCAAGTTCCGCAGCAATGTGACCGTACGTTTCGGCCGGCCGATTGAAGTCGCGGACTACATCAATGATTATAAACGGGATGAGGTTGCGACCGTTCAGAACGTGACCAAACAGATCGAAGAAGCTCTGCACAAACTTACCCTGGCGCTGGATCATCTGGAGATTGAATCCATCGTTGAAGCGCTGAAAAGTATCTATCAGAAAGAGCTTGCTGTTGCCCTCGGGAAGATCAAGGGGAAGGGAAGCTCGGATTTTTCCATTAACAAGGGACTGATCAACGCAGTGGAGTGGTTTTACCAGAATTATCCGGAGAAGGTGACCCAATTCAAAGCGGCGCTGGATCATTATTTGCGGAATCTGAATCGATTGCATGTTAAAGACGAATTTTTGCAACCCAGCTCAAAAACATCACCGCTGGCTCACCGGATTCGGATGGGGCTGATCCTGATCAGCGGATTCCCGATTTTCCTGTTTGGTCTGATCAATAATTATGCACCTTATAAAATTCCACGATGGTACACCCAAAGCCGGGGAATTGAAAAATCCATGTTTGCCACAACCAAATTGGCGATCGGTATTGGTACTTTTCTTGTTTATTATGCCGCCGTATTAAGTCTGGTCTATTGGATTTCCGCCAGTTGGGTCCTTACGGTTATCTATGCCGTGCTCATGCCGCCAAGCGGTAATTTCGTGTTACGATATCTGGATTTTATAGATACGTATCGGCAGCACCTCACATTCCTCTCCATTTTTTATCAAAAAAATCAGTTAATATATCGATTAATCGAAGAACGGAAGGCCTTAATCAGCCAGCTAAACCATTACAAGGAAGAGTATTTTTCCGAATCCGGATTCGTTCCCGGAACTTCCGTTTAAGTTTCTTGTTTCCAACACTCAATTGAAGCTCATAAATTGGAACCTATGATGAAACGACTACTCATACCTGTTGCAGGACTACTTACATTCTTAATCAGTTGCTCTTCGAACAAGCCGATCAAAACGGGTGAACTTTCATTTGTTACCACAGCAAATGTCCGGGCCCATTTTGATCCCTGTGGGTGAAAAGCCCATCCAATGGGCGGTCTGCCCAGAAAAGTAACGTACATCAATGAGCTAAAATCCGAAGGCAAAGATCCAATAATGTTGGATGCGGGCGATTTACTGTTTGATAATGCCGGAATTCCCGACTATAAATTAGCCTCCGCGAAATACGGCGCTAAAATGATGCTCAAAGGGCTGGAAAAAATCGGATATTCCGCAATTAATGTTGGCAGTTTCGATTTAGCGCTTGGTGTTGATTATCTAAAGACTTTGGGCGATTCAAGCTCAATCCCTCTGCTAAGCGCTAACCTGGTAAATGATCATACCGGACAACCGGTTTTTAAACCGTATATCATTGTTAAGCGAAATGGCCTTAGAGTCGGGATTGTTGGATTAATCCAAAGAGTTTTTGGAAAAATGCCCGGTTACCGTATTAAAGATATGGAATCAACCGGCCGGGACGTTATTAAAGAGATCCAACCGAAAACAGATGTCATTGTTGTTTTAGCAAACGTTGATCAGAGGGACAATAAAAAACTTGTGGATGCACTTCCGGATGCCGATTACATTTTTGTGAGCCGAACCAGCCTTCGGTCCCGACCCGGCGGGCATCAAAGTGAGAATGGTCCCTTGCTTTATTCAGCGTCAATCGAAGGTAAATATGTCTGTGATGTGGAACTGTCCATCGCCAACCTGGATTCACCGATTGTCGATGTATCAGGATTTCAGACCACATTGGAAAACAGCCAAAAACGGCTGGATCGGTTACAAAAAAAGGATCCCCAAAAACCGCTGGAAGAAATTTACAAGGACCAGCCGCGGGTTCTGAAAATGATTAAAAACAGCAGAGAGCAAATAGAAATTGCCAAATCCAAACTTCCGACCGCTGTAAATAAATCAACATTTAAATTGGTTGGACTAGGCAAAGAAATCAAAGATGATCCCGAAATGCTGGACTATATCAACAAAGTGATGGCAAAAGTAAAATCACTTACAGGTGATCGTCCGGTCAATATGACCCATAAAAATGTTCAACCGCGAAAACTGCCTATTCATCAAGCTAAAAAGCCTACAAAATGAAGCTGCGCGGAGTTAAGGCTGCCATTGGATTTGTGGTTGCCGGTTCTGTTATCGGTTTAATCTTTAACTCCTTCAATAGTAGCGGGATACCGCTATTAGCGAAACCATTACCTTCCGTTTCCACGCCGAATACAACAATGACCGGCCAACCGGCCGATAGTCCGGAAGGTATTCACATGATTGATTTGGCTCAGGCCAAACTTTTTTATGATCAGGGAATCCCTTTTATTGATGCGCGGGAAGAAGACGAATTCGACGAAGGTCACATTAAAGGCGCCTATAATAACAGCAATTACCAGGAATTGCTCTTTAATCTGGATATGTTGCAGGGTCGTGATAAACTTGTCATTACCTATTGTAATGATCCGGATTGCGGCCTGAGTAAAACACTCGCTTACGATTTACAATCATCCGGGTTCACGCACATCCTGGTTTTTGAAGGGGGATGGGATCTATGGAAAGAAGCCGGGTATCCGGTGGAGTTATCTGAGTGAATCTCCGGAAACTCATTGTGCTGGTTTCCCGGGTAATCCTGGGCGCTGTTTTTGTTTATGCTTCATTGGATAAAGTTGCTCATCCGCTTGCATTTTCACGCGCCGTATCCAATTATCATCTTCTCCCGTGGGGTCTGGAAAACCTGATGGCCGTTATTCTTCCCTGGGTTGAATTGTTGATTGGATTAGGATTGATCTTCGGCCTCTTCCTTGATGGCGCTTCACTGACCGCACAAACCTTATTAATTGTTTTCATGTTAGCGGTTGCTACTGCTTTAATTCGCGGGTTTAACATTGAATGCGGGTGTGGCTTGAAACCGGGTGAGATGGTTGGAATCGGTAAAATCATTGAAGACATAATCTATTTCTGTTTATCGTGGATTGTTTATAAGTGTAAGGATTCAAGGATTTTTGTATTCATGAAATGATTGGACCTGAAAAATCCGCACTGCTTACCATTTGCAAAATATCCATGCAGTCCCAATGAAATATTCTGAACCATGCAATTGAATGACGAAATAACTCAAAAGATTTTAGAAGAAAACCTGGCAGGTAATTATATAGCATCACCTGAAGGGGAAATACTCTACGCAAATCAAGTATTCGCCGACAGCTTTGGGTTTAATTCAATTGATGAAGTGATTGGGTTTGATTTGAGGACCTTTTATAAAAATCATGCCGATTGGTCATGGATGAAAGCGACTTTAAAAGAGAAGAAAGTCATTCGAAATGAAAAAAGACATTTACTTCGAAAAAACGGCAGCGAAATAATCATTGTTGAGAATATATTCGGAGAATTTGATGATAATGGTGAGTTAATAAAAATATTTGGATTTATTTTCGATATTACGGATTATGAAGCGGCCCTGTTAAAAGCCGAACGAATTAATAAACTTAAAGATCAGTTTTTAACAAATATATCGCATGAGGTCCGAACCCCGCTTGTTTCCATTCTTGGATTTTTGGAAATAATTGAAAGACGCTTTAAAAATGAATTAGGTGTGAAAGACCGGGAATACTTTGAAGTCATCAGAAATAGCAGCAATCGACTAACAAAGACCGTGAATGAAATTCTGGATATTTCTCAGATCCAGGCCGGATTCATACATACAAAACCTCAAGTCACACGAATTGCAACTTCGATTGAATGGGTATATAACGAATGCTCTCCTTTGGCGAAAGAGAAAAATCTGGACTTTTCTTTTACAAATAAAGCCGGAGACGCCACCGCTTATATAGACGAGCCAACCATTTTAAAGGCATTGACAAATCTGGTCGACAATGCAATCAATTTTACAAATTCGGGTGAGGTGAGTCTCGTCCTGGAGGAAATTGAACAATACTATATATTGACCATAAAGGATACGGGCATCGGAATGAGTCCCGAATATTTATCCGGATTATTTGATACATTTTCACAAGAGAGCAGCGGCTATGCAAAACGATACCAGGGATTGGGCCTGGGTTTATCAATCGCCAAGCGATATTTAGACATCAATGATGTTACCATTGATGTTGAAAGTGAAAAAGGTACAGGCACCACGATCTATCTCCGATTTGTGCCGTCAGATTATTCGAAAGAAGAAACAGAGCTTCAAACCGGAGGAGAGACCAAAGAACCAACCACTGTAGAAATTCCACCGGATAGAAAACCCGTTGTTTTACATGTTGAGGATGATATTTATAATCAAAAAACCGTTAGTATTTTCCTGAAACCGCATGTAGACACCTGTTCAGCCGTATCCGTCGATGAAGCAAAAAAATTGCTCCTTTTCCGCGATGATATTGATCTCGTGCTTCTTGATCTATCTTTACAGGGTGAAAAAGATGGACTTGAGCTGGTTCGCTATATCAGGAATTCTGACAAGCATAAACAATTGCCGATTATTGCCGTCACTGCCCATACGTTACCACAGGATAAAGACATTTGTATCGCTGTGGGTTGCAATAACTTCCTGGCTAAGCCGTTTAATATGGTAAAACTGCAAAAGGCTGTTCGGCAATATATCACCTGGTAATTCGTATTACTTTCGCTCCTTTTTTGGGTTTATTCACATAGACCTTCACCCAAAATATTCATTCGCTTTGTGTATCGGAGTTGAACCGATAGAACCTTACACCGTACCTTCCTGATTATTTTTTGACCCGATGACTGACAAATTAATCAATCGCATGCTGGTGAATGTGCTGGGGATTCCCGCTCTTTTATGGATAATATGGATGGGGGGCACAGTTTTTAATATCTTTATTGCCGTGGTTGTATTAATAGCATTATGGGAATATTATCATCTGGTGAAAACCCATGAGTTCGGGAATCCACTGATGATACCGGGCATGGTCGTTTCTTTAGGAATCCTTTGTTTCTATACTTTTTATCAATCCATTTCAGGCCTTGAACTGGTAGCAGGGTTTTCAATAGTATTTTTAGCGCTGGTGCTCATGGAATTGTTTCGCAACATCCCCAATCCTACCCGAAATCTATCGGTCACATTTCTGGGATTACTGTACATCCCCACTTTATTGGGTACATTTATCTGGATTCGTAATTGGGATGTAAGTCATACAACACATTTTACATTTGCAGTATTTATTTCCGTCTGGGTGTGCGATTCATTTGCCTACCTCTTCGGTAAACAATGGGGGAAAAAGAAAATATTGCCACGGGTCAGCCCGAATAAATCCTGGGTTGGGACTCTTTCGGGAGTTGTGGGTGCTTTTTTAACCTTATGGGTGATGCGTACTCTGCAATTCTTGGGTGGGGATATTGGGTGGAAGGATATTATAATTCTGACTTTCATTACCGGTGTTTTCGGGCAATTGGGCGATTTTTCGGAGTCGTTGATCAAGCGTGATGCAGGTGTGAAAGATTCAGGAAAATTATTAAAAGGTCACGGCGGTGTGTTTGATCGTTTCGATTCGCTATTATTTGCGGGCCCGTTGACCTTTGCGTATCTGGTATTGACAAAATTAGGATAAACAGGTAAGGAATGGAATTAAACTCAATTTTAGCAACGGATTGCGGAAGCACAACGACCAAAGCAATCCTAATCGAAAAAGTAGATGGCGAATACCGTTTAAAAGTAAGGGGAGAGGCCCCTACAACAGTGGAAGCGCCATTTGAAGATGTAACCAAGGGTGTTCTCAACGCTGTCATGGAAGTGGAAGAACTTTCTGGCCGCACCTTGCTCAAAGATGATCAGATCATCACTCCGCAGAATGGCAACACCGGCGTTGATGTTTATGTATCGACAAGTTCCGCAGGCGGCGGGCTGCAAATGATGGTGGCAGGTGTAGTCAAATCCATGACCGGGGAAAGTGCCGAACGCGCCGCTTTGGGCGCCGGTTCGATTGTCATGGATGTTTTGGCTTCAAACGATGGTCGTTTACCCCATGAAAAAATTACCCGGATTCGTCAATTACGTCCCGATATGATTTTACTTTCCGGCGGCATCGATGGCGGGACAACAAAACACGTCGTCGAATTAGCGGAAATATTGGCCGCTGCCAATCCGAAACCACGTTTAGGACAAAATTATAAACTACCGGTTATTTATGCCGGAAATAGTAAAGCTCAAGACACGATTAAAGAAACCCTGGGTGAAATTACTGATCTTGATATTGTCGCCAATATTCGTCCTGTACTGGAAAGAGAAAACCTGGGACCATCCCGGGATAAGATCCACGATCTCTTTATGGAGCACGTCATGGCTCAGGCGCCGGGTTATAAAAAACTCATGTCCTGGACTGATGCGCCCATTATGCCTACACCGGGTGCGGTGGGTTCCCTGATAGAAATGATCGCCCGTGAAGATAATATCAGCGTTGTCGGTGTGGATATTGGCGGCGCCACGACGGATATTTTCTCTGTATTTGAGGGGCAATTCAATCGGACGGTGTCCGCAAACCTTGGAATGAGTTACTCCGTTTGCAATGTTCTGGCGGAAGCCGGTCTGGACAATGTTCTTCGCTGGGTTCCCATGGATATAAATCGGGGGGAATTAAATAACCGGATCGGGAATAAAATGATTCGGCCCACAACTGTACCCCAATCGTTGGAAGAATTAATTATTGAGCAGGCCATTGCCCGGGAAGCATTGCGGTTGTCGTTTATCCAGCATAAAGAATTTGCCGTAAGCCTGAAAGGGATTCAGAAGGAACGAACCATTTCGGATGCCTTTGAACAATCCGGTTCCGGTGAAACACTGGTAGATATGATGGCCCTGGATTTATTGGTAGGTTCCGGTGGTGTACTTTCTCACGCACCGCGAAGGGAACAGGCCGCCAGAATGTTGGTCGACGCATTCCTGCCGGAAGGAATCACTCAACTGGCCGTGGATTCGATCTTTATGATGCCGCAACTTGGTGTACTGGCAAATATCGATAAGGAAGACATCGCCGACAGCGCCCGGAGAGCGGCGCTTGAAGTGTTTCAAAAAGATTGCCTTATCCGCCTTGGGACTTGCCTGGCTCCCGTTGGAAAAATGAAACCGGGACAAACAATTCTAACCGCTGAATTGACTTTCACCGATGGACGGAAAGAAACAGTGGAGTTAAAAGCCGGTGAATTGAAAATGCTCAAAGCGCCGTATGAACCCGTCAAAGCTGTTCTGACACCGTCCAAACAAATGGATACCGGAGCGGGGAAGGGATTGCCGATTGAAACGGAAATATTTGGCGGCGTCGTCGGCATTATTTTCGATGGACGCGGACGACCTTTGGAATTACCTGAAGATTCAGGGGAACGGATCAAAAAATTAACCGATTGGTCCAAAACCGTAAACGAATACCCAGAAACAAAAGCTTAGGATTGAAAGAAGTATAGCATGGCTCATTCTTATACTCCCGGATTAAAAGTCTTACAGGAAACTACCTTTGTAAAAGATCGTGTCCTTCCTTTGAAGGGTAAGGTCGTTGTCGAAAAAGGGCAGAAAGTAAATCCTTCGGATGTTGTTGCCACAACTGATCTTCCCGGCAACGTTCAAATGGTAAACATTGCCAATATTTTGAATATCGATCCCTCCGATGTGAGGAGTGTACTAACCACCTCTATCGGTTCTGCGATTGAAAAAGGTCAGATGATCGCCGAAACGAAAGGTATTTTCGGTCTTTTCAAATCAAATGTTAAGGCACCGGCGGACGGAACTCTGGAATCCTTGTCTGATGTGACAGGACAAGCTGTTATCCGCGAAGCGCCAATTCCCGTGGAAGTGGATGCTTATATGCAAGGCACAGTCAGGGAAATATTGCCGGAGGAAGGTGTCCGCATTGAAACAACCGGGGCATTCATCCAGGGAATTTTTGGGATCGGCGGGGAAAGTCAGGGCGAACTCAAACTGATTGTCGATTCCAGGGATCAGGAAATTACTACCGACATGATCACCGCAGATCTGGCAGGTAAAATTATTGTGGGCGGCTCATTTATTAGCCTGGAGGCTTATCGGAAAGCAATTTCCGCAAAAGTCGCTGGTGTTGTGGTTGGAGGTTTTAACTATTCCGATCTTGAGCCGATTCTTGGTTACGTATTAGGCGTGGCTATTACCGGTTCGGAAGATTTGGGAACACCTCTGGTTGTGACCGAAGGATACGGAAAAATCAAAATGGGTGATCGCACTTTCGACCTGTTAAAGCAATTAAACGGGAAGCAAGTATCCATCAACGGTGCAACGCAGATTCGTGCAGGCGTCATCCGTCCGGAAATTGTGATTCCGCTTAATGATTCGGAATTAACCGGCGCCACAAAGAAAGTTGAAGCTGCAGAAGCGGTAAGGGTGGGCAGTTTGGTTCGAATTATCCGCGCGCCATACTTTGGTTTTTTAGGGAAAATCGTTAAACTCCCGTCCGAACTTCAGCAAATGGAATCAGAAACGATGGTCCGGGTTGCCGAAGTGGAAATTGAGGGGAAAGTGTACACAATTCCCCGGTCGAATTTGGAAATGGTAGAAACCAATTGATTCGTTAGTCCCTTTTGAAAACAGCAGTTATCGATTCCATCAGA
The DNA here is from genome assembly GCA_964549745.1 of uncultured bacterium. GTDB lineage: Bacteria > Fidelibacterota > Marinisomatia > Marinisomatales > J089 > J089. Next base: position 10,903 of record CAZJWP010000030.1, read on the forward strand.
ACTCCGGCAGATGAAGCTTTTCTCACCAGAATTGCGGAAAAGATCTATCGAACCGGACTCGTCACACCGGCTGTATTTTTTCTGGAAATGACCAAACCTTTATCTTTAATCGGATCACATGCACTTGTATTTTTTGGTCCCATCTTAAATGCCTTTATCAGATCCGACGGATATTACAGGGCAACAGAATTATTTGAGGAACCAGACAATGTTGAATTCCTGATCACAGAACTGGAACGGTTAGAACAGGAATCAAAATCAACCAAGGAGGAAACTATTCAGTGAAGGACAAACAATTTTGGATCGTTGTGGCCGGTCTCGCGGTCGTTTTCCTCATTTATTGGCTATTCGATCATCCTTTTTTTGCTGTGAATCGGATTGTCATGTTTTTCGCCATAATTATAATGATTGGAACGCTGATCTTTTATATCCGAATGGCAGACAGGGGCGAAAAGATTTTTCTCCGAACCATTCCCGGATTAAAAGCAATCGAGGAAGCCGTTGGCCGGAGTACCGAAATGGGGAAAGAAGTACTTTATGTCCCCGGAATTATGGATATGGATCAGGTTGAAACTGTTGCCGGTGTCATTATCCTGGGATATGTGGCTCATATGACGTCCCGGTATGAAACACCGTTGAATGTTCCGGTTTCCCGTGCAATTGTCATGAAGGCCGGTCGTGAAGCCTGCAAGGAATCCTACTTATTGGAAGGACGTCCGGATTTATTCCACGATGATATGGTCCATTACCTTTCTGACGATCAGTTTGCCTACGCTGCAGGTGTGAACGGAATTATGAATCGTGAAGAACCGGCTGCCTGTTTATATATGGGAAAATTCTATGCCGAATCACTGATCCTGGCAGAGACCGGAAATTCCATCGGCGCCATTCAGATCGCCGGAACCGCGTCTCCGGCGCAGATTCCTTTCTTTGTCACCGCCTGTGACTACACCTTAATCGGTGAAGAATTCTTCGCCGCCAGTGCCTATTTATCACAAAAACCGGAATTGATCGGTGGTGTGAAAGGGCAGGATGTCTTAAAGGTGGTCATTATTTCTGTTATTATTCTGGCAACCATTTTCAGATTCCTGAATGAAATTGGATGGGTCGGCTGGAATGTTCTCGATTTTTTAACCATCCAATAGGAGAGAATAAGCAATGTTTTGGAAACGTCACGTACCGATTTTTATCGTTATCCTGGTTGGATTTCTCACCTTGTTTGGATGGTTTGTCACCCAACCGGCCATTGAATCTTTTGTGAATGAAGATGCGACACAGTGGTTTGATATTCTGGCCAGTTTTGCCATCTTTCTTGGTGCATTGAATCTTTTGAAATTGCAGGGACTGAAAGTCATCCACATGAAAAAGGGGTGGCCTTACAGTGTTACGGCCATTCTTGGATTTGTGTTTGCGATGATTGCAGGATTTGGCATGAAAGGCGCTTACACGTTGAAGGTGACCCAAGTCGGAACAAATCCGGACATGGTGGCTTCGCTCCTGGCACCGGAGTTGCACAAATCTTTGGATGCCACCCGGACGATTATCCAGGCCACCGACAGTTCATCAGCCATAACCGTCGCGGAACCCTACTGGACAGAAAATAGCGCTGATAAAGTTAAGGGGAAGCTGGAACAATTTGGCGCTTCAGCCACTGTTGAAGCCGTGCCGTGGGGAGCGCATATTTCCATGCGCGGAAGTATGTTTAACTGGATGTTCTATAAAATATTTACGCCGCTCAGCGCGACCATGTTTGCGCTGCTGGCTTTCTTCGTAGCCTCCGCATCCTACCGTGCCTTCCGTATTCGAAACCTGGAAGCCACGTTGCTTCTGGTGGGCGGGATTATCATTATGTTAGGACGTGTACCGATCGGGAGCAAAATTTCGACCTGGTTCATCATGTACATTCTGATTCTTATCGGCGGAATTGTCGTGAATTCAATCTATAAAAACCGAACAATTACATTCGCCGCGGTTGGCGGCGGAATTGTTTTGGTTACGCTGGCGGGATTCCTGACAGGATGGCCGGTGGATAAACCGGGTATCCTGTATTTACCCGTGCTCCAGGATTGGATTTATAATTTCCCCAATGTGGCCGGCGCCAGGGCGATTATGATCGGTATCGGACTGGGAATTATTTCCACATCCGTCCGATATATTCTTGGAATTGAAAAATCCTACATAGGAGAATGACGATGAGAGCGCTAGAAGATTTTATCCTAAAGTTGGGAAAATTAGATCGTCGCTGGATTTTCCTGATCATTGCAATCGTGGTTGCTTTGCCGTTGTTTTTCCCCCTGGGATTGCCCATCAGACCAACCAATTCAACCCAAGCAGCTTACAACGCTGTTGACAGCATTCCTGATTACTCAAAAGTGTTGGTTTCCTTTGAATATGGACCTAGCACAAAACCGGAAATTCACCCCATGGCTGTGGCTGTTTTACGCCATCTCTTCCGTAAACATGAGAAAGTCTATGTGACCTGTTTATGGCCCGATGGTCAATTCATGGCCGAAGAGGCATTGGACCAGGTGGCGGATAAAGAATTCCATTTGAAGTATGGCGAAGACTACGTTTTGCTTGGTTTCCGGCCCGGGAATGAAGCGGTCATCAAGGGAATTGTGTCCAACATCCGAACCCTTTATACGGTGGATGTGCGTGGAAATTTGATCGATGACATTCCGATGATGAAAGACGTGAACAAGTTCAGCGATTTTGCTTTTCTTTTCTCGGCCTCTGCCGGATACCCTGGAACCGTAGAGTGGGTTCAATATGCTGCGGATCCGGTGGGTGTCCCCATGTCCACCGGAGTGACATCCATTCAGGTCAATGAAGTCATGCCCTACGTACAGGCAAAGCAGGTGCATGGAATCCTGGCCGGAATGCCCGGCGCCGCCGAATATGAAGCTCTGATCCATAAACCGGGGATCGGGACCAGCGGAATGGATGCACAGTCCATTGCCCACCTGGTGATCGTAATCTTTATTGTGATCGGGAATATCGGCTATTTCATTGAACGCAAACGGTCTAAAAAGTATTAAGGAGATTGAACGATGAGTGGAACTGAACTTCTTGGCGGTTGGATTGCCGCTTTTCTGACCCTGGCGATTTTCTCCTATTTATATAAGGACAATCCGTTTTACAAAATCGCAGAACATGTATTTGTAGGTGTGTCCGCCGGTTATTGGACGTCGATTTACTTCTGGTCACAGATTCAGCCAAATCTATTCGGCCGTTTATGGCCGAAGGTTGACCCGGGTACGATCAACCACGGTTTTATGAGAGTTTGGTATGGGATTTACAATGGACTGGGAGCTATTCTTCCATCGGTTTTTCCGGCCGGAGGGATTGACAAAGGTCATGCCATAAATTTGGTTTATATCATTCCATTGGCGCTTGGAATCATGATGCTTTTAAGTATCTCTTCAAAAATGAGTTGGTTTGCCCGGTGGGGAATTGCCTATACCGTGGGTATGGCTGCCGGATTGCGTTCATACGGATTTCTGAACTCAAATGTGATCGGACAGATCAAAGGTTCTGCCGTACAGCTGGTCGGCGGATTGCCGTTCTTCAGTTTGCTGGGTGACAGCATTTTTAACAGTGTCATAATTCTGGTGGGTACAATTTGCGGATTATTGTACTTCTATTTTTCCAAAGAACATACCGGTTGGTTGGGGAAAGCCAGTCGATTGGGGATTTATTTCCTGATGATCAGCTTTGGCGCTTCGTTTGGATTTGCAGTGATGGGACGGATTTCACTGCTTATCGGCCGGTTTATCGATCTGATCGACTTCTCCAAAGCGCCTTATCACCATGCCACAATATGGCTTCTTGTATTGATGGTCATTTTGCTGGGTTACGGTGCAATCAAGGAAAAATCGAATACACCGCCGACGGCTGAATCCGAATAGAACTTATTAACCTGAGAAGGGTCGGTTTATACCGGCCCTTTTTTATTTAAAATCAGTAGAGCTTTGATTCCGAATGAAGTCCAATATTCGTAATTTCTCCATTGGGAATTATAACGATTATTTGCAGGAATATATACGCGTGTATTCCTCAACAAAATGATGAGAATCCTCTTTCAATAATTACAATGAAATTGATCTGAAAATGGAGCGTTTTATGGACGTGTTAAAGAGACTTGGTATCGAAGATGTTAATCCCGGCGCCTGCACCGGCCCCGATGGTTGGTTGAATACAACTTCCGAAGGAACGATCGCCTCAATTAATCCCGCCACCGGTGAAAAAATTGCTTCCGTCAACCTGTGTTCCGAGGCTGATTTTGAAGAAGTGGTCAAAGCTTCTCATCAGGCATTCGTGGAATGGCGAAAAGTGCCGGCTCCGATTCGTGGACAATTAGTCCGGGAAATGGGAAATGCATTACGTGAGAAAAAAGACGATCTGGGCAGCCTGGTTACGCTTGAGATGGGCAAGATTAAGGCCGAAGGAGATGGAGAAGTCCAGGAGATGATCGATATCGCTGATTTTGCCGTCGGTCAATCCCGCATGTTATACGGGAAGTCCATGCATTCGGAACGCCCGGATCACCGCATGTACGAGCAATACCATCCTTTGGGAATTGTCGGCGTGATCTCTGCATTTAATTTCCCCGTAGCCGTGTGGGCCTGGAATGCCTTCATCGCTGCGGCTGCAGGCGATACCGTAATTTGGAAACCCTCTTCATCCGTTCCGCTTACCGCGATTGCCGTCCAACATATTTGTAATGATGTTCTTAAAGCGCATGGATACCCCGGTATTTTCAGTTTGGTCGTCGGCCGCGGCTCTACAGTGGGCGAAAAACTTATCGCCGATAAACGGATTCCGCTCATTTCATTCACCGGTTCCACAGCCATGGGAAAACGAGTGAGTGAAGTTGTGTCTAAACGATTGGGGCGCACCATCCTTGAATTGGGTGGAAATAACGCCATTATCGTTGATGAAACAGCCAATATGGAGATGGTGATTCCTTCGGTAGTATTTGGCGCTGTGGGAACGGCGGGACAACGGTGTACATCCACACGCCGGGTCATCGTCCAGGAAAGCAGACAGAAAGAATTAGTGGATAGACTTGTTCATGCCTACAAACAGGTACGTATCGGTGATCCTTTGGATCCTGATACACTCATGGGACCGGTCATTAATCGCAGCACTGTGGATCTCTTCAATCGTGCGATTGAAAAGATTAAGGAAGCCGGAGGCGAAATTATCTACGGCGGAAAAGCGATAGAGAGGGACGGTTACTATGTGGAACCGACGATTGTAATTGGTAAAAATGAGTGGGACATTATACAGGAAGAAACGTTTGCGCCCATTCTGTACATTATACCTTACAAAGAATTAGAAGAGGCCCTGGCCATTCATAACGATGTGCCGCAGGGTTTATCTTCGGCCATGTTCACCACCAATTTACTCCATGCGGAAGCCTTCCTTTCCGCCCGGGGAAGCGATTGTGGAATCGCCAATATCAATATCGGCACATCCGGTGCCGAAATCGGCGGCGCTTTCGGTGGTGAAAAAGAAACCGGCGGTGGACGTGAATCGGGTTCCGACGCCTGGAAACAATACATGCGGCGCCAAACCAATACGATTAACTGGAGTTCGGAATTGCCTCTTGCACAGGGCATTAAATTTGATTTGAACGGATAAACCTGGAAAGGATGATAGATGATTAAAATACCACCTGCAAAGGTACATGAAACGCTGGGTAAACATATGCTGGCAGACGGAATGGAGCCCGTCATCGATCTTAAGAAAAGTCATGGCTCATGGCTCACAGATGCCGCGAATGGAAAAGAATATTTGGACCTTTTTTCAATGTTTGCCTCGTTGTCTATCGGATACAACCACCCAAAACTTGTAAACCAAACTGAACGGTTGTTACCGGCAGCCATAAATAAACCCACGAATTCGGATGTCTATTCCACCGAAATGGCTGAGTTTGCAGAAACATTTGCCAAAGTTGCCCAACCGGATTATTTACCTTATTCATTCTTTATCGAAGGCGGTACCCTGGCCGTTGAGAACGCCTTGAAAACAGCATTTGACTGGAAAGTTCGTAAGAACCTGAAAGCCGGTAAACCGGCGAAGGGTTCGAAGGTCATTCATTTTAACGAATGCTTTCACGGGCGGTCCGGTTATACACTTTCTTTAACCGATTCTCCGGATAAACGGAAAACCGCATATTTCCCAAAATTTGACTGGCCGCGGATTCCGAATCCAAAAATTACGTTTCCGCTGAATGAAGAGAACCTTGAAGCGGTTAAACAATCAGAAGAGGAAGCTATTGCTGCAATCAAACAAGCCGTAGCGGACAATCCTGATGATATTGCTGCATTAATCATCGAACCGATTCAGGGAGAAGGCGGGGACAACCATTTCCGTCCTGAATTTATGTGCGAATTGAGAAAGCTTGCGGATGAACTGGAATTCCTGTTGATCTACGACGAAGTCCAGAGCGGTGTGGGAATTACGGGTAAAATGTGGGCTCATGAACATTTTGGTCCTGAGGCTCGCCCGGACATCATGTGTTTTGGGAAAAAGACGCAGGTCTGTGGCATCTTTGCATCGAAGCGATTGGATGAAGTAGAAGGACATGTATTTAAGGAGTCTTCCCGAATTAATTCCACCTGGGGCGGGAATTTGTTGGACATGGTCCGTTTCACCATTTATTTGGAAATTATTCAGGAAGAAAACCTGGTACAACTGGCAGCGGAGAATGGCGCTTATCTACTGGAAAAGTTAGGTGAACTCCAGGCAAAATTCCCGGATCAGGTGCGCAATGTTCGCGGGAAAGGACTTATGTGCGCTTTTGATTTGCCGGATGGTGAAACACGGGACAGTTTAGTATCCGCAATCACGAAGGAAGGTGCCTTAATTCTGGGTTGTGGGCATTCCTCAATACGCTTCCGTCCGCATCTGAATATTTCCCGCGCTGAAATCGATCAGGGGCTTGACATCATTACGAGGGCAATTCAATCGCTGTGAGTCCATCCCAGACTTCGGGGACAACCTTCATTGTGGCCACACCGATAGGGAATCTGGGGGACATATCTTATCGTGCAGTGGATACACTTAAAACCGTTCCACTCATCGCTGCGGAAGATACGCGACACACGCGGATTCTGTTAAATCACTACCAGATTGACACTCCGTGTTTGAGTTATTTTGAACATAATCGGTTCACCCGGATTCCGCAGATCGTTAATCACTTGCAATCCGGGAAAGATATCGCGGTAGTCACCGATGCCGGAACTCCTGGTATTTCCGATCCGGCTTACAAATTAATTCGAGCGGTAATCAGTGAAAATCTTTCCGTGGAAGTCATTCCCGGTCCTACAGCTGTCGTCACCGGATTGGTGGCCTCCGGTTTACCAACGGACAGATTTGTATTTGAGGGGTTTTTACCTCCAAAGAAAGGCCGGACCGGGCGATTGCATATATTAAAAGACATCCCGGCGACGGTCGTGTTTTATGAAAGTCCCAAACGGTTGGCCAAGACCTTAAAAGATTTGGCTTCTGCCTGGGGCGATCGTCCGGCTGTTGTCTGTCGTGAATTGACGAAGATTCATGAGGAAGTATCCCGTGGAACGCTCTTATCCCTGGGCTCCGAATTTGAAAGTAGATCCGTCAAGGGTGAGTGTGTAATCCTGGTGGGAAAGGATGATCCGAATGTCTATTTCTAAACGCGGGAAATTCATTACGTTTGAAGGAATCGACGGTTGTGGTAAATCTACACAAGTTGATTTATTACGTGAGAAATTGGAATCCGATAATTTAAGCGTTGAATGTGTTAGGGAACCGGGAGGGACCGAAGCATCGGAAGCAATCCGGAATATATTGCTTCATCGAAAAGACCTGAAGCTGGAAGATCGAACCGAAGCTTTACTCATGTGTTCCGCCCGGGCTCAGCTCACGCGAACCAAAATACTTCCGTGGCTTGAACAGGGAACCTGGGTCATCTCCGATCGTTATTCCGACTCGACCTTAGCGTACCAAGGCGCCGGGCGAGGTTTGGATTTGGAATGGTTAATCAAACTCAATCAATTTGCAACATACAATCTACAACCGGATGTAACCTTCATAGTGGATGTTGAACCACTTGAAGGACAACGTCGTCGCGGCCACGCTCCTGATAAAATCGAAGCGGAAGGTTTGGAATTTCAGGGCCGCGTACGTGAGATGTATCAACAATTGATGGTCAGATTCCCGGAACGCATGGTTCTGCTTGACGGTTCGACTGCCATTGATCAAATTCATACCCACATTCTTCAAGAATTAAAGCAACGGTCAATCCTATGAGCAATCGAATCAAGTCACGTAAGGGAATCATCATTATTTCAGCGGTTTTCGCCGTCGGTCTATTCACAATCGGCGCCGGAAAATCCGATTATTTAAGAGCAATTGCTCATTCCCAGAAGCGCTTTAATGATGTGTATAAATATTTGATCTCTAATTACGTAGACGAGATTAACGTTGATGAATTCACAAATGAGAGTATCCACGACCTGGTCGGCAAAATGGATCCATACACTGTGTTTATGCAAGAAAATGAACAGGATGGTCTCAAAATGTTAACCAATGGGTCCTATGGCGGCGTTGGGATTCAAATAGGAATGCAGAACAAGGAATTAACGGTTATTGCTCCCATGGATGATTCTCCGGCATCGCGCGCCGGGATTATTAGCGGTGATGTCATTACTAAGATCGATTCGGAAAGCACAACGGATATGGGTTTGAGTGATGCGTCGGAAAAAATCCGCGGTCCGAAGGGAACAAATGTAACCCTGACAATCAAACGTTTAAATATCGACCATCCGCTTGAATATGTTCTTCAAAGAGAGGACATTAAACTGAATGATGTGGCTTATGCCGATACAATTGCACCTGGAGTGGGTTATATCCGATTGACTCAGTTTTCACGTAATGCACCGGATGAAATGGAAGCGGCGTTTAAGTATTTATTGGATAAAAATGTCCATTCCATTGTACTCGATCTTCGTGATAATCCGGGCGGATTATTGAAGTCCGCCGTAAACATATTGGACATGATTATTCCAAAGGGTAAAACCTTATTGTCGACCAGAGGACGGACCCGGACATCGAACAGGATATTTAAATCAGAACACAAACCTCTTGTGCCTGAAGATGTAAAAATAGCCGTTTTAATTAATGGCGGTTCTGCATCGGCCAGTGAAATTGTAACCGGAGCCATTCAGGACCTTGATCGCGGAGTGGTTATTGGGAAATCCAGTTTTGGGAAAGGCCTGGTACAATCGGTGATTGATATTGATCATACCAGCGCCATGAAAATCACTACTGCCAAGTACTATATACCAAGCGGGCGTCTCATCCAGAAACCTGGTTACGTCGATGATAAATTGGTGGTTGCAACACCACCTGCCGATTCGGTTTATCATACCGAAAACGGACGTCCGGTGAAGGGCGGAGGCGGCATTCATCCCGATGAAGAAGTAAATGGAGTCAACATTCCGCTTCTCACTCAAACCGCCTGGAGACAGGGCTTATTCTTCGATTTTGTACTGGCACATCGGGATGATTATTCGGATCTAAATTCTGTTTTAAAGGATTCGGCCAGTCTAACAGATTCGTTCGAAACTTACATGCAAAAAGCGAATGTGGATGTTCATCTCCCCGGCGAAGACGATTATCGTAAAGGGATTACAAAACTGGCGGAAGATTCAGAACTATCGGCCAAGCTACCTGATTTAGAAAAACAGATTGATACGATGATCAATTCGCGCGAAAAAGAGATGTACGGGAAACAACATTCATCTTTGGAATTTGGTCTGGTGCAGGAATTTGCTCGTCAACTCGAAGGGAGCAAGGGACGTATCCGAATCAGCCTTCAGAAAGATCCTGTCGTTAAGCAAGCTTTGACTACCCTAAACGATGGTTCCAGTTATGATTCGTTTTTGGCCTGGAAAAATTGAATTCAAGTATTGAATTCTTTCTCTGTAAATCAAAATTTCTATTCTTAAATTCCACGGCTTTTTCAGAATTGGTTTATGATATTTTGACGAGGGTCTG
>CAZJWP010000031.1:0-9827 GCA_964549745.1 uncultured bacterium
GCGGGAACGCCTGGGAATCGAACCCAGCTCCCCGATTCAATCGGGGACAACGGTTTTGAAGACCGCGGCGGGCACCAGCCTCACACTCATTCCCAAATTTTTAAACTAAGACGACTCCGGTCGTTTCATCACCCGATAATCCAAACCCAACGTATCATGCAATCTGGATCCAACCTGTTCCGCTTCTGTTTTAGTCGCGTAACGCACTACGCGAACCAAATGCAGCCTTCTCCCCCGGCTTAAGACCTGGCTCACCTCAACCGTATAACCCTTTTCTTCCAAAGTCGATTTCAGGCTGGTGGCATTTTTATACTGACTAAAGGCCCCCACCTGGATCACCCACGGTTTTTCCTTCGAAACCGGAACCTGTTGTTTCGGTTCGGATTTTTCTGCTTCCCGGATGCGCTTTTTTGCTTCTTTCGGCTCCACTTTTACAAGCGTCACATCCGAAGGTGAATCCAGGTTCGTCAATCCAAAATTGGACACATCCAGACCCGGATACTTCTTTTTGAAAAACCGGGCATAAATCGTGGCGCTATCCACTTCGCCGGTGGCGAAATAACTTTTCACCATGAGATCGACCGCGGGCTGAATTACCTCCGACTTTGGGTATTTTTGGGGAACGGATCGTAATTGCACGCTGGCCTGACTGTAAAGTCCCCGGGAATAGAGATATTCGCCGATACGTAACGCCGAATTATCGGCGTAATCGGAATTGGGGTATTTCCGGATCAACTCTTTGAATAATTTGATGCCTAATTCACCATCACCGGCTGTGATCGCTTTTAGATATAAAACGCCGGAATTATCGGGGTAACGCTTTTCCAATAAGGGAATGTCATTTCGAACCTGATCTTCTTTCCCTTCGTCCAATAAAGATAAATACATGCCAATATTCTGCGCGCCGATTCCTTCCAGGATAAAAACAAAAATGATGAATCGACGCCACATGGTTCAGGCTCACTCCGGAAGTTCTTGTTTGGGCAAATCCTCAATAATCTTGTCAAGTTCCCGCGCCAATTCGGATGGCGATCCGTTCTTCACCTTTAACTTGATCTTCATCAATCGCGCGTGCAAATCACCGCTATTGCGATTCAATGCATCGTCCACCAATTGTAGCGCTTCCTTGCGGTCACCTTTTTCTTCCAGAACATTGGCAAGATTGACCAAAGCTTCCAGGTTTCCGGAATCCTGTTCCAAAATATGACGATAAAATCGTTCGATTTCGCTAAACCGTCCGAGGTCGAATAGCGCAGACTCAATTTTTTGGTAACAACTCACACCGGCGGAAAGATCGGCCAAAGCAAATTTTTCCCAATGCTCAACGGCTTTCACCAGATTGTCTTCCCGTTCAAAGGACAACCCAATATAGAAATGGGGTAATGCGTAGGTTTTATCGGTTTTTATCGCACTTTGGAAAGCTGATCTTGCATCATCATATTTCTTTTGTTCCAGAAGATCTTTGCCATACCGGAATTCAAATTCAGCCAGAGTCCGAACATCGGTTTGGTTGGTCAACCGTTGATGTAGTTTTGTCAGTTTACCGGCTTCAGGCCAATCCTTGGAGTCTATTGCAAGATCAATCAGGAATTGAGTAGCCCACAAATTTCGTTTTTCCAGACGTAAAACTGCCTCCGCTTCGCGTTTGGCTTTTTCCGCATTTCCCAAAGCCTGATAATCCCGTGCCAGCTCCTGGTGAATCAAAACCTGAACGAATTTCTGCAGATTGGGACGCACTGTCAGCGACTGATGAATTTTCACTGCTTGTGACGGGTTATCATCGCGATACAAATTTCCCAAATGAAGATAAGCGTCAATGTGACCGGAGTTGGATCGTACAGTTTCCCGAAGATCTTTGTAGGCCGTGGTCCGGTCACCGCGAATAATCGCATTTAAAGCATCCGTATACAGGGATGGTTTGACTTTCTTTGCTCCCCTTCTACTGAAAAGCCAAAAGAAAGCAGCTCCGCCTCCAACAATGACTAATGCAATTATGAGAACCGTATCCAAGCCTATTCTCCTTTTTCCGTCACTTTTAAATCGTCGGCGATGGTTACATTTCTCAAGTCATTCAATTCGTCGGTGAGTTCTTTGATCTTTTTGCGGATTGCCCGATTTTCGGCACGAAGCGACCAGACATTCATTAAGGCAACGCCATACCCGATGATAACACCCAAAACCAGTGCGCCTAACATCACAAATGAGACTGAAAGCTGGTCATAACGTTTAAAGAGTAAATCCACCGCAACGGACTGGTCATTCTTCAGGAAAAACGTAAGCAAAATGACAAACACAACCAATCCGATAAAAATTTTTACCAATCTCATATGAACCTCGGTTTAAATAATTTCCCCGTGCAAAGTCACACCGGTTGCTTTTTGGATTCGGACATTCACTAAATCGCGAACCTGTGCATCTTTTTTGTCAAAAATAACCCACTGATTGGAATCGGTCCGGCCGGCCCACTGATCAGCGGATTTTTTACTTTCTTTTTCCACCAACACTTTCTCTACTGAATCGACCCGTGCTTTGTTTCGCTCCAAAGTATGTTTCTTTTGGAGAGAAATTAGCTGATTCAAACGTTCCGATTTTACATCTTCCGGAATTTGATCGGAATAATTCACCGCTTTCGTGTAAGGCCGTGGAGAATATTTGAAAGTAAAAGCAGAATCAAACTTTACTGCATCCATCACAGACAATGTATCCTCAAAATCCTGGTCCGATTCGCCTGGAAACCCGACGATGATATCGGTAGAAATACCCACATTGGGAAGTTGACTTCTGATTCGATTCGCTACATCTAAAAATCGTTCCCGCGTGTAGGTGCGGTTCATGCGCTTCAAGATTCGGTTTGCTCCGGACTGAAGCGGGAAATGGATGGAATTACAGATGGTATCGTAAGCGCCCATCACTTCAATTAATCGGTCGTCCACATCCTGCGGATGGGGCGATGTGTATCGAATCCGTTGAAGACCCGGTACCTGCGCCACAGATTCCAATAAATCCGGAAAGGTTTTTCCATCGGACTGATATGAATTCACGTTCTGCCCCAAAAGTGTAATTTCCACAAACCCATCGTTGACAGCTTTTCGCGTTTCTTCCAGGATACTTTCGGCAGACCGTGATCGTTCACGGCCACGGGTAAACGGAACGATACAGAATGTGCAAAATTTATCGCAGCCGCGCATGATAGAAATCCAGGCATTGATCCCTTCCTGCCGACTGGGGAACAGATCATCGTAAACCTCAAATCGTGATAGTTTTGTATCGACTAAATGATCGACTTCTTCACTGCGCGTAAGCATATCCGGTAAGTTGCGATATGAATCAGGCCCCAGGATGATGTCTACGTATGGTTTGTTTTCCAGCAGGTCGTCTTTGAGATTTTGAGCCATACATCCTAAAACACCGATCAAAACCTCCGGGCGCTCTTGTTTGATCTTGTGAAAAACGCCTAACCGGGAATGGACTTTCTCTTCGGCGTGTTCACGAATAGCGCAGGTATTCACAAAAATAGCATCGGCAGATTCCATCGATTCGGCGGGAGAGTAACCCTTTGAAGTCAAAAGCCCGGTCACCAGTTCGGAATCGGCGACATTCATCTGGCATCCATAGGTTTCTATGAAGAAGGACTTAGACATGGGCGTAAAGAGCGACCTTATTTAAGATAGCCGCTGAAAAAATAATCCAAAGGATTCTGGGGCGTGCCGTAATAATGTACTTCGTAATGTAAATGCGGACCGGTAGTGCGACCGGTATTTCCTGAATAACCAACGATATCACCGCGTTTGACAGATTGCCCGTATTTCACTGCAATATTCGAAAGGTGTGCAAAAATCGTTGAATAACCATTACCGTTGTTGAGTTTAACGGTTTTACCGAATCCGCCGCGATAACGCGCCTGTTGAACTACGCCATCGGCAGTGGCATAGATCGGTGTCCCCGCCGGAACCGAAAAATCCTGACCATAGTGGAAACGGCGTTTTCCATCGAATGGATCGATTCGGTATCCGAATGGTGAATTAAGATAACCGCCGTACACCGGACGAATACTGGGAATATTCTTCAGAATTTCCGCATTTGTTTTGACTTTATCGTAAATCGTTCGGTAACTAGATAATTCCAGCTTCACTTGCCGGCTGAGTTGACTTACATTCATTTCCAGTTGCGAAATCTTAGAGGCAATATCCGGCGCCGGACCATGGGCGCCCGGTGGTTGTTCAAGCTGAACACCTCCCACGCCAAGGTCGCGAACGTCTTTATCGATTCCCGGAAGATCTGCATACATACGGACGGCTTTATCCCGTTCTTCAATGTCACCCATTTGAGAATTCAACACACTAATCCGGGATTGTAAATCCGTGAGTGTATTGGAAAGTGACCGGTATTTGTGTTCGATATCTGTTAACCGGGTTTTATAAATCACATCTGTCAGAAAATCAGCACTAAAGAATAAAAAGGCACCCAATAATATCGTACTTACGGCGACAACGCCGAAAACCCGGGCCAGCGTAAAGTGATATTGCCTGACGCTCTGGTCGGTTTCGGATTGGAAAATATAGGTATGGTGGTGTTTTGGGGCCATCATGATAACGACAAAATTAGGCTTAATTTTAACCGATTGCCATTGGATTTACAACCGAATTCCTGCTCTTAAATCAAGAAGATTTTTCTTCTTCTTTTTCCGGCGATCCGGAAGAAGCCTCTTCCTTACTTTCATACGTTTCCACTTCTTCCCGGATTTTATTGATCACTTCTTCTTTCCTGGCAATCTCGGATCTGTAGTTATCCAACTGATCCAGCAATCTTTTGAATTCATCATCTTTGAACAATTTCAGATCCTTATTGGACTTGTAATGAGATTCAATCCAATACCCTAACTTTTCATAGGTTGAATCCAAATCTTTCTGATGTTGATGAATTTCAATTTTGATTTTGCTGATCTTCGTTAATTCTTCAGTTTTTGCAACGGCCATTTTGCTTACTTCTTCCGCTTTTTCAACGGCTACGTTGCTCCATTCTTTCATGTTCTTTTTTAAATCTTCCCAGAGTTTTGACATGTGTACCTCTAGTTGTTTTTTCTTAGCGCTGATACTGAATCTGACAGACGGTCATTGAACACCGAAACAGTCTAATTTTAACTTCCCACACCGGGCAACATATTTTTTAATAATCCTTTTGTCGGTCAATCCAACAATTATAATGCGGTGGTAGGGTTCCATGACTCGAATTAAACTGTGTTTCGGAATTCCTTTTTTAGGAGTGCATCCCGCATTTGAACGCAAATTTCAAGAGAAACGCGCTGTTTGGACTCCCGTGTTGATGCACCAAGATGCGGGGTTAAGATACAGTTGTCCACACCGATCAATGGATGCGATTGATCGATAGGTTCGGAGCTGTAGACATCCACGGCGGCACCGCCGATGCGATGATCTTTCAGTGCCGTTGACAATGCAATTTCATCAATGATCCCCCCGCGGGCAACGTTAATAATAAAACTTGAAGGTTTCATCAATCCCAGTTCCCTTTCGCCAATCAAACCCCTTGTTTTTGGATTGAGAGGAACGTGGACAGTGACAATATCCGATTCGGAATAAACCGAATCCAATTCAACAGCTTCCACGCCCAATGCTTTGATTTGTTGGCTATCCAGAAATGGGTCGAATCCTATAATCTTCATCCCAAAAGAAATTGCCCGTTTCGCCACTTCCGCACCGATCTTACCAAGCCCGATAATTCCGAGGGTTTTACCATACAACTCGGTTCCAACCCAGCGATTTCGATCCCAAACACCCGATTCCAGTGAGGAATATGATTGTGGAATATTTCGCGCTAAGGCGATAATCAGACCGAGCGTGTGTTCTGCTACGGAAATGGTGTTCACATTCGGCGTATTCATGACCGTAATTCCGCGGTGTCCGGCTTCCTCCAAATCCACATTATCCACACCAACACCGGCGCGGCCGATCACTTTCAGATTTTTAGCTATAGAAAGTGTTGCCTTATCCAGACGGGTCCCGCTCCGAATGATCCAACCGTCGGCATTTTCGCAGGCTGCTTCAAATCCGGGCCCTTCTGCTTTGGGGAATCGATGAACCGCGAGTCCGGCCTTTGTCAGGATTTGCACACCTTCATCAGCCAACGGATCGGTGATAAGGACGTTTAAATTATCAGGCATTTTGCGCTGCAATTTTGTTTAGCGCCGAACCGTATTTGAACCATTCAATCTGGATGTTTGATAAGGTGTGAGCAACTTCAAATGATTCCGTGCTTCCATCATCATGTGTCAACCGAACCGTCAGGTTTTTCCCCGGTTTTAAATCAGCCAGTCCAAGCACGGAGGCTTGATCCTTTTCCTGCACCCGATCATAATCGGCGGGATCGACAAATGTTAAAGGCAGGACACCTTGTTTTTTTAAATTCGTTTCATGAATCCGCGCAAAGCTTCGTGTCAGGACCATCCGGCATCCAAGATGTCGCGGCTCCATGGCTGCATGTTCACGGCTGGAACCTTCACCGTAATTGTCGTCACCGATCACACACCAATCGGTTCCGTTGGCCTTATAGGAACGTGCAATGGCTGAGAAATCCTGACCTTTTTCACCGGTTAGCAAGTTGGTTCCTTTGCCGATTTCTTCCGTGAAGGCGTTGGTAGCTCCAATGAACATATTATTGGAAATATTGTCCAGATGGCCGCGGTAACGAAGCCAGGGTCCGGCGGGTGAAATATGATCGGTGGTGCATTTTCCCTTGGCTTTTAACAAGACGGTCAACCCGGTAATATCCTGTCCATCCCATTTCTCAAAGGGTGTTAACAACTGTAGTCTTTCGCTGTCCGGACTGACTTTAATATCAACATTACTGCCGTTCTCAACCGGAGGTAAGAACCCTTCCTCAGCTTTGACAAAGCCATTTCTCGGCAGTTCATCTCCGACCGGTGGTTCCAGCATCACCTCAACGCCGTCGCTGTTGACCAAAGTATCGGTAACCGGATTAAAGCTCAGTCGGCCGGCAATCGCCAAAGCAGTGACCAGTTCCGGACTTCCGATAAATGCATAGGTTCCGGTATTTCCATCATTCCGACGGGCAAAATTCCGGTTAAATGATGTGACGATGGAATTTTTCTGACCTTCCGGCATTCCATTCCGCTTCCATTGACCAATGCAGGGGCCGCAGGCATTTGCCAGCACTTTGCCACCCAGCTTTTCTAAATCCTCAAGTTGTCCATCCCGAGCAATCGTTGTGTGGATCTGCTCAGATCCCGGCGTGATCATATAGTCCGCTTTTACCACCAGACCTTTTTCGGAGGCTTGCCGCGCCACATGAGCAGCCTTTTCAATATCCTCGTAGGAGGAATTTGTACAGCTCCCAATCAATGCTGCACTGACTTTATCTTCGTAACCCTCTTTGGCGACATCCTCTTTCATCCGGGAAATAGGATGAGCCAAATCCGGTGTAAACGGTCCGACTAAATGCGGTTCGAGTTCGGAAAGATTAATTTCAATCACCTCATCATAATAAGCTTCGGGATTGTCAAACACTTCCGGATCGGCGGTTAAGTTTTTGATCTGGTTCCTGGCGGCTTCAGCTAGCTCCGTGCGGCCTGTCGCTTCCAGGTAGGCGGCCATTCGCTCGTCAAACGGGAAAACGGAAGTTGTTGCACCAATTTCAGCGCCCATGTTGGTAATGGTAGCTTTCCCCGTGCAACTGATGGACTTTGTCCCTTCGCCAAAATATTCCACGATTTTACCGGTTCCGCCTTTGACAGTGAGAATTCCGGCTAATTTTAGGATCACATCCTTGGGGGCTGTCCAGCCGGACAGTTCACCGGTCAGTTTCACACCGATCAATCCGGGCCATTTCAATTCCCAGGGCATCCCGGCCATGACATCGACAGCGTCGGCGCCGCCAACACCAATCGCCACCATTCCCAATCCACCGCCATTGGGTGTGTGTGAATCGGTTCCAATCATAAGGCCGCCGGGGAAAGCGTAATTCTCCAAAATGATCTGATGAATAATTCCAGCGCCTGGCTTCCAAAATCCAATCCCATATTTCTGACTAACTGATTCCAGAAAATTATACACTTCTTTGTTGGTGGACTGTGCTGCGGACAAATCCCGATCGGCCCCAACCTCGGCACGGATCAGATGATCACAATGAATCGTGCTGGGTACGGCTACCTTCGGTTTACCGGCACCCATGAACTGAAGTACGGCCATTTGTGCTGTCGCATCCTGCATGGCCACCCGATCAGGATTTAGATAGACGTAAGATGAAAGACGTTCCGGTGGATTCTCCGGAAATTCATCCAGGTGAGAATACAAAATCTTTTCCGCTAAGGTTAATGGCCGGTTTACCAGCTTTCCGGCTTTGGAAACCGCTTCATCCATTTGAGAATAACGATGCTGAATCATGTCAAAATCGAACATAAAATAACTCCATAATCACTTTGGTTTAATATGGGAACCGAAAAAAGATCGATTCGTTGCAATTGCAAGATGCAAATTTACGATTTCCGTGATCAGCATACCAGAATCATGTAGTCCAACCAACCTATATTTATACTTATGAATCAAAACATATTATCACACACAATTGGAGTCATGCTTGCAATGGGTTTGCTCTCTGCTTCCAACAAGATCAATATCCAACGTTCCACTGATCATGAATTGGTACTTCAAATTTATCATTCCGTAAAAAGTCAGGATGATACAAAACCCTTTCCTATCCTCATTGGAATCCCCACCGATTCTTATCCTTCGGTCAATTTCAACGGTTCAGGAGCAATAACACCGGACTTTCCACTCACCGACTCAGTTCATGTCGGGATCCGATGGATCCAGAAACAACTTTACCAGGGTTTACACACTGCTACACTTGAAGTGGCACCGGCAACAGAATCGGGACAAGTCTTCACAGTAATGACCATTACGATCCATTTTAACGACTCCCCCAATAGTCGCGGCAAGGTCCTTCAGTCTAACTCTGTTCTGAAGCAAAAGATTTTAAACTGGGATATAGCCCGAAAATGGACCCAGTCCCGAAGCGCAGCACGTCAGGCTGAAATCACTTTTCCTTCCGGGAAATGGATTAAAATCCCGGTTACGGATGACGGTCCTGTAGAAATAACCGGGCAACAGATCATGGATATTGTCCCCAATACAATTGAAAAGAATCCACAGTCATATTCGCTCTATACCGGAATTCAGGAAGGCCGGGCATTTACCCAGACACCAAACCAACCGCTCCGGGAAAACCTGGTTGAAGTTGCCATGACTGTCGTCGGTGAAGAAAATGGGCAATTGGACGCTGACGACGAATTTATTTGGTATGGAAGAGGCCCCAGTGGTTTTGATTTAAATGGGACATCCGTTTCCTTTAACCAAAACGTATATTTCACAAAAAACTACTATTGGCTCCTGATTCCGGACGACGATCAACGGGAGGGCCTCCGAATTCAGGAGAAAACCGGTTCAGTGTCCGGGACGGTCCAGGAAGTGAGTGAAGCCACCACTTACCTTCATTCCGAGTTTGACCGCCAATGTCCCTATGAATCCGGATTACTTTGGATCCAAAGTTCGGTCAGCAATGGTTCCATCCTATCCATATCCTTTATTGCGACAAATCCTTCTTTGACCACTTCCGATAACACCATCACGTTGAAAATGTATGGCGGGTCAACCTCGGGTTACGTCAGTCATGAAATTAGCGCCAGTTTGAATGGTCATGTTTTGGAACCTACTCCCGGTACCAATATAACGTGGTCAGGATATTCCCAAAAGATAGCTACGTTACCTCTACAGCCAAATACTCTCCAATCCGGA
>CAZJWP010000031.1:9927-17893 GCA_964549745.1 uncultured bacterium
ATATTCCCAAAAGATAGCTACGTTACCTCTACAGCCAAATACTCTCCAATCCGGAACGAATATTATCCGTCTATCAAATATTTCATCCAACTCCGCATCAGAACCTTACTATGATAATCTAACGCTCAGGTACAAACGAAATCTGAATTTCAATGGATCACCGATAGATTTTTATAGTCCATCCGATCATTCCGCTTATCAATACAATTTGAGTGGTGCAGAACCTCAGTATGTTTGGGACATATCAGTCACTCCCAAACCTGTTGCATTCCCACTCCATACGCGTGCCGGAGGCTGGTACTTTGACGATCAAACGCCCGCAGATTCTCTGCATCACTACCTGCTGTTCAATAGCGATCAAATTGATTCATTGACTGAAATATCTTGGGTCGGTACAAAAACATTTCAGGAATTCCGAAGCACGGATCTTTATGCGGAACATATCATCATTGGACCACAGGAATTCCAGGATGCCTCCCAACCATTGGTGGATCACCGGGATCACTCAATCTATGCCCCAATTGAAACGATCTATGATGAATTTTCCGGCGGCTGTGCCGATCCAATGGCTATCCGCAAATTTATCCAATACATGCGCGAAAATTGGACTGCCCTTCCCGAATTGCGTCCCATGATCTTATTAATGGGTGATGCTGATTACGATTACCGAAACATCACAAGCGATTCACAGACGAAGGTTCCAACAATTGAGGTTGGGACAACCAGCACACGGGCGACAGATGATCGTCTGGCTTCTTTGTACGGATACATGCCGGAAGTTCCCATTGGGCGCTATCCGGCCCACACGGTAAGTGATGTGACCAATTACGTGAATAAAATCATCGAATTCGAAGATCATCCCATCCCAGGTTCCTGGCGGCAAAGAGTTACTCTGGTGGCTGACGATACAAAACGACCGGAAAAAAAATTAACGGAAATTGGTGTCGGGAAAAGCCACACGCAAAATAGTGAAATTTTGGCTGATATCGTGGACCCGGCGGTGACGATTCGAAAATTATATATGATCGAGTACCCCGAAGTCAGTGACGCCTCCGCATACGGTGTGGTTAAACCGGATGCAACCCGGGACTTGTTCGAACAACTTTATTCCGGAACAGCGCTTGTTAGTTACATCGGACATGGCAGTGAACATCAATGGGCACAGGAACGGTTGCTTTATCAGGATCGTGGTGATGTCAATCTCATTAAAACCGGGATGAAATTACCGGTATGGATTGCAGGCACATGTTCCTGGGGACATTTTGATCACATTGGCAATGAAGCGTTCTCCGAAGATTTAATCCGGGTTCCCATGGATGGCGCTGCAGCAATTATCACCACAACTCGTTTAATCACAATTACCAGCAACCAGAATTACACCGAAGATCTTTTTAGGTCCATCTTCCCAAATTATCAAATCACTTCCCACCCTATTGGAGATATTTTCCAGTCTGTTAAAACCGGAGCTTCCGATGGTGAGTTGTTTATTTTATTTGGTGATCCGGCAATTCATATCGCCCTGGCGATGAATCCGCTCAGTTCGCTGTCAGTCGAAAGTGATACATTGAAAACCTTGGAGTTAGCCAACTTCTCCGGGACCCAGGATGTGATCAGCGGAACCGGCTCCGGAATTGTCACCCTGCGTGATGCCGACCGTCCGGTGACACGGCACTATACCTTCCTCAACACCGATCAATCGATTTCCTTCACATTACCCGGCGCTACTTTATTCAGAGGGCAGATTCAGTTTGACGGCAATCAGTTTTCCGGTTCGGTTCGCGTTCCAAATGATATCTCCTATTCTTCCAACCCGGGTTTTCTGTCGCTTTACCTCTGGCATGAAGGTGAGACTCTTCAAGAGACTATGGGAAGCATTGGTGGATTGCATTTTATTGCAGGAGATCCGTCCCAGGATCATCAAGGTCCCCAGATCAGTTATGAATCCGAATCAGGTCGTTCTATTGGAAATGGGGATCACCTCTTTTCGGATGAAAACCTGCTTATTCGCTTATCCGATCCTTTAGGTATAAATCTAACAGGAGAAATCGGTCATTCGATTCAGGTGGCATTTAATGATGAAACCAATCCAATAGATTTTTCCGATCGTTTTATTTACGACCCCAATTCTGTTACAACCGGAACCATGGAGATTTTAAACACTCAAATCACAGATGGTGATCAACTCCATGTTGAATCCTGGGACAATGCGAATAATTTCTCCCAGTCTGATTTGACCATTTATAAAACAGCAACATCAGGACTAAAACTACTGAATGTGATCAATTTTCCCAATCCATTCAAAACCGAAACCAAGTTCACATTTGAATTGAGCCAGGGAGCTGATGTCACCATTGATGTTTATACGCTTGAAGGTCGGAAAATTCTCAGCCTGGGACCGCAATCAATGGATGCCGGTTTTAACACCTGGTCATGGTCCGGACGTGATGCTTATGGCCAGTCTTTAGCCAATGGAGTTTATCTCTATCGCATAAAAGCGAAAAATGAGTCCGGTTCTGCCATGCAAATTGAGCGAATTGCCAAATATGAGTAAAAGACCATACCCGGATATACCGATCGTCCTGGCCTCTGCATCACCGCGGCGAAAACAGTTGCTGACTCAATCCGGATTTTCTATCCAGGTAGTCCCTTCTTCGGTTGATGAAGATTTCTCCATCGACTTACCTTCACCCGATTTTGCACGTTATTATGCCCGAAAAAAGGCTGAAGATGTTTCGAAGCAATTTCCGAAGGATTTAGTGATTGGCGCAGACACAATTGTTGTATTGGAACATCAAATCCTCAGGAAGCCATCAGATCGTGAAGAAGCCATACACATGCTTTCAACGCTCTCCGGGCAGACCCATGAGGTCGTAACGGCCGCTGCCATGATCTGGAAAATTCATAAATTCAGCACCATATTTCATGAAACAACAAAGGTGACATTTAACAGGTTGTCCCGGGCCGAAATCGAGTATTATGTGGATACGTTTCGCCCCTTCGATAAAGCCGGTAGTTATGGGATTCAGGACTGGTTCGCCCTGAATGTGCGTAAAGTATCCGGATGTTTTTACAATGTCGTCGGATTCCCTCTATCCCGGTTCTATACCCAATTCAAAGATATGTGCGATTCTATCGGTATAAAAGTGAATTAAGCCGATTGGTATAGAGTTTACATGAATATGTTTCCTTTAACTGCGCTTATCAACAAACTTATAAATAAGTGAAAAGAAAATAATGGCAGTTAAAGTTGTGGATAACCTGTGGATAAGTGTCCTGAAACATCTCATTTACCGAGGAGAAATTGTTTTTTCTTAATTTTTTATTGGGTTCCTTTATTCAGGAACGATAGATTTCTATTGCCAACCCATCGAGTATTCTCGATTTCACTCGTCAACTACGTCTTTGACATTTTAGCTATCGCACAAACCACGACCAGAGGAAGACGTTAATGGCAGAAGCAATTGAGTTAAATTTTTTAGAAAACAGGCCTGGGGGAAAGGAAATTGATCCGCGCGTCCAGGAAACTCTGTTAGATATAAAAAGAGACCAAGACAGAATTACATTTTCCGACGAACTACCGACACAATATCAACTTGAGCAGTATTATAATGAAGATCCACTCGGCGCCGATGTATTGAAAAATAAATATCTGGCTCCCGGTGAAAACAGTCCATGGCAACTATGGAAACGGATAGCTAAAGCCATTGCCTCTGTTGAAACCAATAAATCTTCACGGGAAACATGGGAAAAGAAGTTCTTTTCTATCCTTGTAGATTTCCGTTTCGTACCCGGTGGCCGAATTATGCACGGTGCCGGCCGCGAAGATATTACGACCACACTGAATAATTGTTATGTTGTTGGAATCCAGAGTGATTCAGTCCAGGCAATTTATGAGTCTATCGTCAATGAAGCGTTAACTTATAAATTCGGTGGAGGTTGCGGACATGATCTTTCTATCCTGCGTCCTTCCGGAAGTAAAATTAACGGAACCGGCGGTGAATCGTGCGGACCTACCGGATTCATGAATTTATTTAGTGAAAACACCAATACCATCGCTCAACATGGTCGCCGCGGCGCGAATATGCAAACCATCCGTATCGATCATCCGGATGTGGAAAAATTTATCAAGATCAAGACCGGTGACGTAAATATGGTGAAATACAGCAACATTTCCGTGTTGTTGACACATAAATTTATGGAAGCTGTTGAAGCCGACGCTGATTTTGAACTCACGTGGGGCGGCGATGTATATAAGGTTGTCAAAGCACGGGATATTTGGAATACCATCATCCATCATGCCCACGCCAGTGCAGAGCCGGGTCTTCTCTTCTGGGATACCATGAAAGAGTATCACAATGCGGAGTATGTCAGTCCGTTAGTATCAACCAATCCTTGTGCCGAGCAGCCCTTGCCCGATGGCGGTTGCTGCAATTTGGGTGCGATCAATCTTGAACGATTCGTGGATGAAAAAGGGAATTTCATGATTGATGAATTCAAGGAAACGGCGAGGATAGCTACCCGCTTCCTGGATAATGTTGTCGATTACAACATTGATCGCCATGCCCTGCCCAGCCAAAAACAAAATGCACAGAACGATCGCCGGGTTGGACTTGGAATTCTTGGTTTAGGTGACATGCTGGTTAAAATGGGAATCCGTTATGACACGGAGGATGCTCTGCAAACGGTTGACCAGGTTATGCAACTTTTTCGTGATACGATCTATGAAACCAGTGTCCAAATCGCTAAAGAAAAGAGTCCGTTCCCCAATTTTGATTGGAAAGGGTTTTCCAAAAGTAAGTTTATCAAGAATCTGCCCAAGACCCTCCGCACTGAAATCCAGGAAAATGGAATTCGAAATGCCACACTGACAACAGTTGCGCCTACGGGTAGCGGGGCTATTGTAGCCAGGGTAACGTCGGGAATCGAGCCCATCTTTGCAACCAGTTATAAACGGCGAGTCAAAGAAAACGATGGCTATGGTAAGACCTTTAAAGAATACAAAGTTTACCATCCGATCATCCAAAAACTATTCGGGGACGATTCTAATCTACCGGATCACGTTGTTACATCCCATAAGATTGATCCGTATTTCCGGGTGAAGATGCAAGGCGTAATTCAGAAATATATTGACAGCTCAATATCGTCAACCGTCAATCTTCCGGAAGATGTAAGCGAAGAAGTGGTGGCGGATATTTACATGACCGCTTATAAATCGGGACTAAAAGGAATTACAGTCTATCGTGAAGGTTCAAGGGAAGGTATTCTCGTCACGAACAAGGAAGAAACCGAAAAGATAGAAGTTGAGGATGCTGCACAGGCGGAGACTCAAGCTGAATCTGTTTCGGCCACACCGCGAAAGCGCCCCAACACAACGCGGGGTGTCACCCGGCGTATTCGAACCGGTGAAGGTACATTATATGTAACCATTAATGAAGATGATGATGGATTGTGCGAAGTATTTACGACCATCGGAAAAGCCGGAGGAAACGCCGCTGCGCAATCAGAAGCCATCAGCCGTTTGATTTCACTTGCACTTCGATCACGCATCAATCCCCGCGAGATTATCCGTCAATTAAAGGGCATCAGTGGTCCCAATCCAAGTTGGGAAGAAGGGCGTCTTATTCTGTCTACACCGGATGCTATTGGAAAAGCGCTTGATGACTATTGGAAGGATTCGCAACAAACACCGGAAAAACCGGAACGTCCACGGGAAGCAAAGATTACTTTCGCTGAAGAACCTGTGAAGTCCATCCCTCATTTTTCAGAAAACAGTGATGCAGTTTGTACTGAAGGAAATCCCATGAATTGCCGGAATGTCGTCAATGAAGGCGGATGCCTGATTTGTCGTCAATGCGGTTGGTCCAAGTGCGAATAAGATTTAATCGAGAATTACGCATATAAAAAACCCCGGAAATTCCGGGGTTTTTTTTGAAGTATATTTGTGACGAATCAGAATTCCATAATCTCTTTTTCTTTATCCGATTGTAATTCGTTAAGACGTTTAATGTGTTCATCCGTATAGTCTTGAATTTCCGTCTCCGAACGTTTGATCTCATCTTCGGAAATATGTTCTTCCTTCATCATTTCCCGTAAATGATGGATAACATCGCGTCGGACATTTCGCACGGCGACCCGTCCTTCCTCAACCATTTGATGAACTATCTTGATCAAATCTTTCCGGCGATCTTCAGAAAGTTGCGGGATAGGCAGCAACACAGCCGTTCCATTGTTGCTGGGCGTTAACCCCAGGTTACTCTCCATGATTGCCTTTTCAATAACCGGGATCATTTGTTTCTCAAACGGTTGAACTGAAATCAATCGAGCATCCGGTATGGTGATAGTGGCCACCTGGTTTAAGGGCATTTTGGAACCATAGTATTCCACATGAATATTTTCGACTAATTCAGGATTGGCACGACCGGTGCGGACTTTCAACAATTCCCCATGCGTATGAGCTACAGTGGAATCCATTCGGCTTTTGCCAGCTTTGATAACATCGCTAATCATTGGTTTTACTCCGATACTGTGGTCCCAATATTATCGCCAAGGACAACTCTTTTCAAGTCGCCTGGTGTTTTAATATTGAAAACGCGGATAGGAATTTTATTTTCAGCACACAACGAAATAGCGGTCATGTCCATCACATTTAAATGTTTTTCCAACACTTCTGAATACGTGATTTTTTCATACCGTGCCGCATCAGGGAATTTTTCCGGATCTTTATCGTAAACACCGCTGACTTTGGTGCCCTTTAAAACAATCTCAGCATTAAGCTCATTGGCACGTAATGCCGCGGCCATATCGGTACTGAAAAAAGGATTTCCGGTCCCACCGGCAATAATGACAAT
Organism: uncultured bacterium; assembly: GCA_964549745.1. Lineage (GTDB taxonomy): Bacteria > Fidelibacterota > Marinisomatia > Marinisomatales > J089 > J089. Next base: position 16,776 of record CAZJWP010000031.1, read on the forward strand.
TCGACCTTTTTCAATATGGCGGATAGCCCGGCGTCGAATATAGTTTTCTGCAACCTGGGCAATACTGATAGCGGTCAGTGTCCGTGTTGGACAATTCAATTTCTCCAGGAAATCCTGAATCGTAATGGCGTTCATCACGGTCGCCATCATACCCAGATAATCACCGGTGACCCGATCCATACCTTTACTGGAAGCCTGAATCCCACGGAAAATATTACCGGCGCCGATGATTAATCCAATCTCAACGCCTAATTCAAAAACGGATTTAACTTCCTGTGCGAGGTAATTAGCTTGAACGGGGTCAATCCCGAAACCTTGTTTACCGGCCAACACTTCTCCGCTAAGCTTGAGGAGAATGCGTCGGTAAACTGGGGATTGCATCTATAGTTTACGCGGAAATTTCTTCGCCAACCGCGTATCGGGTAAAACGGTTGACGGTAATATTTTCACCCAGGGTAGCGATAGCTTCCGTAAGCAGATCATTGACCTTTTTATCCGGATCTTTGATAAAAGCCTGGTCCACTAAACAGACTTCCTGGTAAAATTTATTTAAACGACCTTCCACCATTTTATCGGCAATGTGATCCGGTTTCCCTGAATTCTTTGCCTGCTCCAGGTAGATTTCTTTTTCGTGATCAACTATTTTTGAATCCAAATCATCACGCTTGATTGCCAACGGATTGGTTGCAGCGATTTGCATGGCCAGATTATGGGCCAGGTCTTTAAACCCTTCGGTTTTGGCGACAAAATCGGTTTCACAAGAGAGGTCCAACAGAACACCTAATCTCCCGCCATGATGAATATAGGAATAGATTAAACCTTCATTGGCTGCACGAACACCTTTTTTCTCAGCTTTTGCAATTCCGGATTTTCGAAGTGCATCAATTGCTTTGTCCAGATCACCATCGGTTTCAACTAAAGCTTTTTTACAGTCCATCATTCCGGCGCCGGTACGTTCGCGCAGTTCTTTGACTAATTTTGCATTAATATTCATAGACTAAGCTTCTATTTCTCTGTCGTTTCTTTTTTATCGGATTTGGTTTCTTCCGATTTCTTTTTATCCGATTTGGCTGATTCCTGTTTTGAATCGGCCTTGGCAGTCTTTGCGGATTGAGTTC
>CAZJWP010000031.1:17993-20823 GCA_964549745.1 uncultured bacterium
GATTTGGCTGATTCCTGTTTTGAATCGGCCTTGGCAGTCTTTGCGGATTGAGTTCCCGCGTCCTTCTTCTCTTTGTTGCCTTTGGCAGCCTTAGTCGTGTCCTTAGACCGTGCGGATCTTTTTGAGTCAGATTTTGCAGCATGATCCTTTGATTTAGATCCCTTGGCTGCTTTTGTATCTGTTTCCGCCGGTACTTCCTTTTCCTTACCCGCATTTCGTGTTTCAATTACGGCGTCGGCAAGGGCTCCCGTAATAATCTGGATTGTCCGCAGAGAATCGTCATTGGCAGGTATCGGATAATCGATTGGGGTGGGGTCAGTATTGGTATCGACGATAGCGATAACCGGAATTTCAAGACGTTTAGCTTCCTTGACCGCCGTGGCTTCAAAATGTGCATCCACAACTATCAACGCATCGGGTAACCGACGCATATCTTTAATTCCCCGGTGTTGATCAGAGAGATGAATCCGTTCGCGATTCAGTTGTTGAATTTCTTTCTTGGTCAGGTTCTCATAAATACTTGAGCCTTCTTTTTCAAGCATTTGAAGACGTTTGATAGACTTCTTAATCGTTGAAAAATTGGTCAGCGTTCCTCCAAACCAGCGTTCCACAATATAAAACATGCTGCAACGATCTGCTTCCTGTTGCACGATGTCACGGGCCTGCTTCTTGGTACCTACAAAAAGGATCTCGCCGTTTTTGGAAACCAATTCGCGAATGAAATTCTTCGCTTTTTCAATAGCGATGATGGTTTCTTCAAGATTGATAATGTAAACCCCGTTTTTTTCCATCAGGATATAGGGTTTGTAATTGGGATGCCACTTGCTGGTCACATGACCAAAATGGGCACCGGTGCTGAGGAGATCCTGAAACTGTACTTGTGTTGACATAATTCCCTATTACCGTTTTGAGAACTGGAACCGTTTACGTGCGCCGGGCTGACCATATTTCTTCCGCTCCACCCGACGGGAGTCCCGTGTCAGTAAACCATGACTTCTTAATGTTTGACGAAAATCTTCATTGATTTGGAGCAGGGCTCTGGCAATTCCCAGTTGGACGGCTCCCGCCTGTCCGGTTAATCCGCCACCCTGCACATTGGCCCTTATATCGTATGCCTCGACTGAATCCAGTACAGTCAATGGTTTCCGTGCCTGAATCGCAAGTGATTTTCGGGAAAGGTATTTTTCATATGGACGACCGTTGATCTCGATTTTCCCTTTACCCGGAGAAAGATATACCCGGGCAATGGAACTCTTACGACGACCGGTTCCCTGATAAACTGCTTTTGCCATAGATTAAAATTCCATTGGTTTGGGGTTCTGTGCGGAATGAGGATGTTCATTACCGGTATAAACCTTTAAATGTGTGTATAAAGCCCGTCCAAGGCGATTGTGCGGCAACATTCCTTTGACGGCTTGTTCCACAATCCGCTCAGGAAATGCATTTCGCATTTCGCTTAGGGTACGGGTTTTTGTCCCACCGGGATATCCGGTATGACGGAAATATGTTTTTTTTGTTTCTTTATTACCGGAAACACGGACTTTATCAGCATTGACCACAATGACAAAATCACCCATATCCATGTTGGGTGTGTAATTGGGTTTATGTTTTCCTTTTAAAATGGTGGCTATTTTGCTGGCAAAACGACCAAGGGTTTGGCCTTCGGCATCAGCAATCCACCATTCTTTTTTAATTTCCGATTTTTTTATCGACTCTGTTTTCATATGCTCCACTTCGAAAATAGCCTCGAAAATTAGACCCAATGATTGACGTTAGTCAATATTTATTGGGCAAACAATTAGTAGGATTTAATTGAATCCTCAGTCCGAATGGAGTACCATGGAAAAATCCCGTGATACCTTGTAAATTTCCCCATAGGGGCAACATCCCGATCGCGGGATGATTGAAAAAGATTCAACCATGGCCATAAACCGTGGTTTTCTCTATATCGGGATAAAATATCAAACAAAAAATGTAGACATGGAATGAGTAAATAGATAGTATAAGTACCAAACTTCCTCTTATTCACAATAGCACGTCACGACCTCACACTTTTCATCCGTCATCATTCTCTTTTATTATTATTTATCCGGCGTAGAATAGCGTAGACGGAAGCCGGACAAGCTTCGAAGGATGGGCGGTTGACAGTCCTGATTCCGATCTCCGTATTGCCGTCTCCACTTTCACTTTCCACTTTTCACTTTGAAACTTTCCCATGGACCTTACACCTTAAACCTTAAAACTTCTAAATATCCTTAAGAATTCAGATCACCAATCGGTGCCGGTCTACGATCTTCGCCGATTTTAACATAAGTAATGTCGCCTTCTGTCACTTTGATCCTCCGTTCATCCGCAAACATCCTTGTGACCCACGCTTCAATGTGAATTGATATGGAAGTTGTACCCACTCGAATCAATTTCGCATAACAACTCAGAATGTCGCCCACGAATACCGGTAACTTAAATGTAATCGAATCCATAGCAACTGTTACCACTCTTCCTCGGACTTTTTTACGACAAAATACACCTCCGGCTATGTCCATTTGCGAAAGCAACCATCCACCAAAAACGTCCCCGTTCGGGTTGGTGTCTTTTGGCATGGCTACCACCTGTAAAACTGGATCGCCGCTTGGAGTATCGTTCATTTCAGTCATGGAGTTCTCCTGCAATAATAAGATCGGAACTTATGACTTTCCTTAAATCATTAGAATAACTAACCCCAAAACTCACATATGTAAAATAGTCTGGATTTTTTTCATTTCCCGGACTTAGCTTGAATAATAGGATTTAAAAGAAATCTCAATCCGAATGGAGTCCCACTGGAAAATCC
>CAZJWP010000032.1:0-13129 GCA_964549745.1 uncultured bacterium
CTTATTAAAATAGAAATAACCGGTCGGTTCAGCGGGCGGCGAGATTCTGAGCGGTTTTCACAATACAATTATTCTCAAAACACATTGTCCCGGAACCATGTCCACAATTCGGCCGGTGATTCCATGGCTAAATCAGCGCCGGCCAATTCCAATTCTGTGAGACCGCGGAATCCCCATCCGGCACCGATTGCAAATACTCCGGCTGCCAGTGCGGTTTGCATATCCGTATCCGTATCACCGATATAGTAAATTTGCTTCAAATCGTAATTCCAGTGATCAGCAATTTTATAAATACCGGCCGGATCGGGTTTCAGCGGTAAATCAGACGTCGCACCCAGAAAGGGATCAATCGGCCAACGATTCAGGAAGACTTCCCGGTTCAGGTTTGCGTATTCCTGGTACTTATTCGTCAGTACGGCCATGTGCGCACCTACCTCGGACAAATGATCCAACAAAAACGGAATTTCCGGATATAATTGCGTGCGGTCCATCCAGTGTTTGCTGTAATCCTCACGAAATTCCTTTCCAATGGTGAGACAATCCGGATTGTCAGCGGGAAGACCGGTCGCCATGACCAGCAAATTGACTACACCTTTCCCGATGAATTTCCGGTAAGAATCTACAGGATGGGTTGGCAGATTGTGATCGTCAAGAACTCGATTCATGGAATTGGCGATATCTTCAACAGTATCCAAAAGGGTACCATCCAAATCAAAAATAATACCCACGTCTTTCATGCCTGATTCTCCGGGAATTGATTAATAAGGTATTCGGATAAAGCGGTGATTGTGAGACTTGGATTGACACTGAGATTCACGGGAATGATTGAGCCGTCCAGGACGTACAAATTGTCATAGCCGTGTATTTTCCCGTTGTAGTCAATGACACCATCCTCCGGTGTTTCACCCATGCAGCATCCGCCAAGAATATGCGCAGTGGAAGAAGTATTGAACATGACTTCCGGCAAAACACTTTTTGCCGATCCCTTGACTTGCGCCGCCATCTTTTTTGCATATCGGTTGGCAACCGGAATATAACTGGGGATTTTACGATCCGTATTCCAGTTTGAGTTCAGGCTGGGACGGCCCAAACGCCACCACCGTGGTTTATAATCGAATCGAAGGTAATTATCAATTTTTTGCATAACCAACAAAATGGTGGTTTTTTGGGCCCAACCTTTTGGAAAAAACGTCTTTATAAACTGTATCGGATGGCGAAATATCGTCAGTAGAAACAGGACAGGACGAGGCAGCGGTGGATGATCATCTACCATGGGAGTGGTGAGTAAAGCCATGAGATCCTGGCCCTTGCCATAACGCACCGTTTCGATCTGTGTGTCTGAATCCGGGTAAACACCGGAGGTGATTGCAATCCCCTTGGAATAATCTTCGCCATCGCCGGCGACTATGCCCACCAGCGCTTCGCTGTTGGTTCGGACCCGTTCACCCAGCTGAGGCGATAAACGGGTAAGCGATCCGGATTTTTTGCATTGATGCAACAGTTTGACGGTTCCCATCACACCACCGGCAAAAATCACACCTTTGGCAGTGAAGGTTCGTCGCGGGTGACTCCAACCTGACACACGGGAAACGGATACGATGTACCCGCCGCCGGTTCGCGGACGGACATCGTTTACTGAATGATCGGATATCACCCGAACACCTAGCTGCTCCGCCAGGTAGAGGTAGTTTTTATCCAGCGTATTTTTTGCATTTTCCCGACAACCTACCATGCAACCGCCACATTCGGTACAGCCGGAACGTTCAGGTCCGCGGCCATCGAAAAATGGATCGGGAACGGACTCATTCGGTTTTCCGAAATAAACACCCACATCATTGATATGGAATGTGCCGCCGCGTCCCTCTTTATCGGCAACCTGCCGAAGCAGATCATCGCCCAGGGTTGTATTCCGTGCCGGTGTAGCGCCCAGCATAGTCCGGGCTTTTGCATAATAGGGGAGGATGGTTTCGGACCAATCGGGACGTCCCCAGGCCGGATCAGCCAGCACAGAGTCAGGGGGAACAAGCAGATTGTTGGCATAGACCAGACTGCCGCCTCCAACGCCGGATCCATGTAAAATGAAAGCGTTTTTGAGCAGGGTCATAGCCTGGATGCCATAGCAAGCCAGCTGCGGCAACCAGAGATATTTTGAAACAGCCCAATTGGTTTTGGGAAACTCCGGGGAATAAAAACGACGGCCTCGTTCAATGACTAAAACTCGATAACCTTTTTCCGCCAGTCTAAGGGCTGAAACCGAACCGCCGAAACCGGAACCAATAATGATATAATCTGCGGAATATTCCATAACAGAATCTAAACTGAATAATTCAGGCTAAGACACCCAAAAAGATGAGATGAAAAATAATTGCATACTGCGTGTTTAATTTTGTAGTTTTCGACCACTTGGTTGAAAACAGAACGACTGGTTGAAATGTCATTATCCGAACGACAACAACGCGAAAAACAACACCGCATCGAAACCATCCTGGAATCGGCAAAGCATCTTTTTGCCCGAAAAGGATTCCAGGAAACGAGCATGACCGACATCGCCAGACAGGCGGAATTGGGGAAGGCGACACTTTATTACTACTTTAAATCGAAAGATGACATTTACCGGGAAATATTCATATCCTATTCGCGAACGTATTACAGTGCCATCACTGAAGTCATTCAGAATACAAAAACCGTTGGAGAGTTGATTGAAGCTATCCTGATGTGCCAGATCGATCAGGAACAAATGGATCGGGACTTTTTGAGTATTTTGTATCCGATCGGACGGAATGCACCGGTATTTATTTTTCGGGAACCGGAAGTAATGGCATTAACCGAAACATTCCGTAAACCGATCGGAGAACATATTCGATCGGTATTCCGGGAAAACAATATCGATGCTTCGGCGGATTTGTTTCAAAAGGTGATGTGGAGTTTTATGACCGGTTTAGCGGTGAAAATGATCCGGGGTTACAACTGGGAAGATCTGCAGCAGGAAGTGCAATATTTTAAAAATGGAATCCAACTTCATATAACAGGGAAAAGTTGATATGGCATTGACAAAGTTAGTTTTGAAGCGGCCGGTGATTTTCATCATATCGGTATTTGTTATAACGTTGTTTTTCATTTTCCAAATGAAAAACCTGCGCATGGATCCGGATATCGCCAGTTCCTTGCCGAAAAAGATACCTGCCAAGCACTTGTATGACCGGATGACTGAGATTTTCCCGTCCAAAGAATTCATCTTTATCGGAATCCAGGGTGAGAATTTGTTCAGTCCAAATCATCTTGAAGAAGTGTGGACGCTTTCCAAATCATTGGAAGACAATCCGGATATCTATAAAGTCATGTCGCCGACCAACGTGAGTCTGATTCGTGGAACGGAAGACGGGATGATGGTGGAAGACATCCTGAACGGACCACCAAAAACAGATAAAGAAATCCGTACGTTCAAGAACCGGTTGTTCCACAGCGATTTGGCGTTAGGAAATCTGGTGGCACGGGATTCCAGTATGTTTGGGATCATGCTATTACTTAAGAATTCCACCGATGCCGGTGATTTTGTGGATCAAATCATTCCCAAGGTTGAGGATTTTGACAAGGGCACCGATTTGAGTCTGATCCTGGCCGGGAAACCGGTGGTCAGTCATTATGTCGGTTTGGGGATGCAACGTGATATGTCCACCTTCTTTATGGGCGGATTGGGTGTGATATTCATTCTTCTGCTAATTATCTTCCGAAATATTCGTGGGATTATGATTCCGCTCAGTGTCGTCATATTATCGGTGATCTGGACCATGGGCATGATGGCAATCCTCGGAGTTCCCATGTCTCATTCCACCGAAATCCTGCCGATCCTGATCATGGCTATTGCTGTGGCGGACAGTATTCACATTGTCACTCATTATTATGCCAATGCGCTGATGGAAAAGGACCGCAAAAAACTCACGGCAATGACCATGGCGGATATGAATTCGCCGGTGATCATGACATCGCTCACAACGATGGCCGGTTTTTTAGCGCTGGGTACGGTTGGTGTGGAATCGATCATCACACTGGGTGTGTTTACGGCAACCGGAGTTTTGTTTGCGCTGATACTCAGCCTGACCTTTGTCCCGGCCTGGCTAAGTGTGTTAGCGATTCCGAAGCGAATGCTAAAACAGGACGGAAATCCATTCTTTGCCCGGCTTATGATGGGTTGGGGAAGATGGCTAAACGGACATAAATCAATTCTAGCGCCATTTTCGATTGTCATTATTTTACTGAGTGTTTGGGGATTCAGTCGGTTGGAACACTCCTTTAGTTCCATCGGGAATTTCCCGGAGGATCACCCCATCCGTGTGGCCCAGCAAATGGTGAACGATCACTTTGCCGGAACCACTTCCTTCCAGATTATGGTGGAAGGGAAAGAGCCGGATCAAATTAAAGATCCACAGATTTTACGGGACATGGCGGGATTGAAGACCCTTGCCTTGCAGCAGCCGCATGTTGGCGATGTGCAATCGCTGGCGGATTTTGTGAAGCGGATCAATAAGGTTTTACACCAGGATAATGAAACCTATGACGTCATCCCGGCCGAAAAGGAAGTTGTAGACTACACGGATTTAGTGGAGAAAGACGGCAAATGGGTCGAGGAAACTGTTCGGGACACGGTTCAGGGAAAAGACCTGGTCGCACAATATTTGAATCTATACGAAATGTCCGGGAAACCCGATGAAATGGCAAATCTGGTGGATTACGGATACCAGCATGCGAAGATTTCGGTGCTTATCAATACGGACGATCAGGCTAAACTCCGGTCCATCGACCAAACACTGGAGGATTACCTGCATTCGCATTTTAAGGGAGCCAATGTGGCCGTGACCGGTATGGCCAAATTAGTACTGGTGGTGGATGCATTAATCGTTTCCGGTCAGGTTTACAGCATCCTGGCATCCCTTTTTCTGGTTTGGTTACTCACAACATTCATGTTCAAATCACCTGTTGTTGGATTGTTCAATACCATCCCGCTTCTCTTTGCCATGCTGGTCAATTTTACGATCATGGGTTTGACCGGAATCAATGTAAACCTGGAAACGATGATGATCTCCAGCATCGCGATTGGAGTGGGGGTGGATTATGCGATCCATTTTATCTACCGATATCGTTTAAAACTCTCACAAAGCGGGGGCTATGATACTGCACTTGTCGACACAATGCAGGATTCGGGTGTGGCGATTGCCTTCAATAGTTTTGTCGTAGCCGCCGGATTTGCCATCATTGCTTTGTCACAATTTGTAGCGATCATGCAAATGGGTGTTTTAATCACCCTGACGATGATTACATCCGCATTCGGAGCCTTAACGGTTGTGCCGTTGGTATTTATCAATTTCAGACCAAAGTCATTGCAACTAAGGGAAAAAAGGAAGGATAAATAATGACACGTTTGTTTCTGACCCTGATTTTACTTTGCGGAATCTCGGTTGCGCAGGACAGTACCGGTTATGCAATCATGGAACAGGCGCTGAATAAAAAATCATGGAATGACATGAAGGCGGATTTGACCTTGAACATGATGAACGCCAGGAATGAAAAACGATCACGTGAGATCGAATTCTTTTCGTCGGACGACGCCGAAGGATTAAACCACATGTTGATGCGCTTCACAGCTCCGGCGGATGTGCGGGGGACCGGGTTCTTAACCCAGGAAACACCTTCCGGTGATGACGAACGATATTTGTATCTCCCTGCTTTAAGACGCGTGAAAAAGATAGCCACGAGCGGGAGCGGGGGAAACTTCATGTCCAGTGATTTTACTTATTATGACATCGGAAAACCGAAACTGGAAGACTGGACGTACCGGCTTTTGGGTGAAGAAGTGATAAATGGGACAACATGCTACAAGATCGAATGCCTGCCTGCGGATAAAAAGGTACTTGAAGACACCGGATACGGTAAAATCATTCGCTGGGTGAACAAAGACCGGCTTACCACGGTAAAGAGCGACTATTACGATAAAGGACTGAAATTGTGGAAGCAGCTTACGGTGAACGAATCGATTGAGATCAAAGGCATCGATTTTTCCACGGATATGGAAATGGAAGACATTCAGATTGCACACAAAAGTCGGATGATCTTTTCCAATGTTGCGGTAGATACAAATTTACCGGATGTTTTATTCAGTGTTCGATATTTACAGAGAAGTCACTGATCGGATGTCAAAATTCCTCCTCGCATCCTTCCTGTTTGTCTCTCTTTCGGCTCAGCCGAATATTGGCGGCTATATAAAAACTTTTGGATATTTGAATCCCAATCAGACCGAATACACACGTTTGGGAACACGTTTTCAAACACGTTTCAGTCAGGATAATGGGCATATTGGTTTTAAGGCCGCTTTGAATTTTGAATCGGAATTCGCTCGTTCGAAAAACGATTCAACCGATCAGGCCTCAAAACAGGATGAGATTAATATAACTCCAATAGAATTCTATATCGATTTACACTTTGCCACCACCGACCTGCGAATTGGCCAGCAATTTATTTTTTGGGGTGCCACCGATTGGGTCAATCCTACCGATGTGATTAATCCCTGGGATTATGAACATATGTCCGGTGAGATCGAAGATTATCGTCTCCCTGTATTCGCTGCTTCGTTTCATAAATATTTTGATCAATATACACTGCAGTTAGTTGCCGTACCGGTTTTTCAACCGAATGTCATTCCGCTACCGGATGGAACGGATATCTCTCTCCCTGAACTCAATCCGGGCGATCCTCAATGGGGATTGCGTTTACAGCGATTCGTCGGCGAAACTGACCTGTCACTGTCCTATTTCTCAGGTTACAGCCATTCTCCGACTTTACGTTTTGAAAGCATGGATTTTTCCGGTCCGTCACCATTGCCGGAGTTTTCCGGATCGTATTCCCGTAATCGGATGGTCGGGATGGACTTCGTGCGTACGATGAATGCATTTGCACTAAAAGGTGAAACAGCCTGGATTCAGACACCGGACCAAAAGGGAACAGATATTTTTGAAACCAATCCATATATCCAATCTGTCCTGGGTGTGGATTATGCGGCTTCGGAGGATTTCACCTTCAACCTGCAATATATCAATCATACATTGTTAAATTATTCAAATTCGAAGGAACAGGAATTAATCGATAATGCTCATATGACGAACTACATGACACCCGACAACAAAGTTGTACACTCCATGAGTAGCCGGATAGCCTGGAATCCAGCTGCCTATTGGTCCGTCCAGATTCTGGGTGAGACTCATGTCAAAGAAAAAGATTATTTTCTATTGGGATTTGTAAACTGGGAACCAAGGGATGCAACTTCCGTAACGATTGGGACTGTTATTTTTGGAGGAAAATCGGGCACAGAATTCGGGCAATTGAATTCGGAAGATCAGATTTTTCTGGAATTGAAGCAGTCTTTTTAATTGGGGGAGGATTTTTTAAATTGACTGCAATAAAAAGAAACTAGGGCGCATTTTGCCAAAATTAAATTCAAATAAGTAATGAAAACAGTTCACCGTATTATATTGGTTATTCTTGCAATTGCGGTTGCAGGCATTACCTTTTGGTCAATAGATCAGGCGTGGGGTTACTATATGGCCTCCAACCTCCAACGACCGCATTTTGAGGGGCATCAGCTTTGGAAACCCGGCGGATTATACGGACATGGATTAGGGATCATAGGTTCTTTGATGATTATTCTGTTGCTCACGTATTCGGCCCGAAAACGGCTTCGTATATTCAAACGATTCGGGAAACTGTCCATCTGGTTGAATTATCACATTTTTTTGGGAATTGCCGGTCCCGTGCTTATTACCCTGCATACAACGTTCAAGTTTAGCGGTTTAGTCGCCATCTCCTATTGGTCTATGATGGCGGTGATGATCAGTGGTTTTGTCGGACGTTATATCTATGTGAAAATACCAAGAAAAATTAACGGTGAGGAGATGACTCGAAAGGAATTTGAATCGCAGAATAAATCCTTGCGAAATCAAATGACCGAACAATTCCATTTGTCAAAGGAACATTTGGAAATGGTAGAAAAACTTGGTGGTGTGGAAAAAATCCGAAAACGTGGTCTTATGGGTATATTTACTTTTTTCTTCATGGATCTGTTTAATTGGATCACATTAAGACGAGTAAGTCATGAAATATTTACAGACGCAAAGGTCCCAAAAGAACATCGAAAAGAATTTTATAAATTATTGAGTGAACGCGTTAAAAACTCGCGGCGAATTGCTTTTTTGCAATCGGCCCAAAAATTATTCCACTATTGGCATGTGATTCACAAACCCTTTGCCTATACAATGATTGCCATTATGATTGTTCACATTGCTGTTGCTGTTACCCTCGGATACATCTGGATATTTTAAATGACGATTGAAAATCTGCTGACATACGGAATCGGCCTGGTAATCATCCTGGTATTCTTAATTCCCTACATCCTGAGTATGCGGAAGAAGGAGAAACGTACCCGGTCCCGATTAAACGAAACCAAATCCAAGGGACAGGAAAAAGCCCTGATGCAACATCCGATCATTAACAAATCGGCTTGTATTGGGTGCGGGATTTGTGTGACGAGTTGCCCGGAAGGTGATGTTCTGGGTTTAATTGACGGGAAAGCCACTATCATCCATGGCAGTCATTGTGTTGGGCATGGACTTTGTGCGGAAAATTGTCCCATTGGCGCCATCAAAGTCGGCCTTGGCGATATCAGTGAACGGCAGGATATTCCCCGATTAGATGAGCATTTTGAAAGCAATATTCCGGGAATCTATATCATCGGCGAATTGAGCGGAATGGCATTGATCCGGAATGCAATTAATCATGGTGTCACGGCCGTGAATGCCATAAGTGAAAAAGTGAATAGTGCCACCGATTTTGACACCACATTGGCCATCATCGGCGCCGGGCCCTCTGGATTGGCAGCGGCCTTAAAGGCGAAAGAGTTGGGACTGGACTATCGCTTGCTTGACCAGGATAAGCCGGGGGGGACGATTCTGCAATATCCCAGGCGTAAATTAACGTTAGTTCAGAAGGTGGGAATTCCACTCTATGGCGACTTGACAAAGGGAGAGTACACGAAGGAGGAGATACTGACGATCTGGGAATCTGTCATAGAACAGAATAATATTGAACTTCAAACCGGGCATAAACTCAAGACAGTTGAACAACAGGACGGCGGTTTCATCGTGAAAACCACCAAGGTAGAGTTTACAGCTCAAAAGGTCATTTTAGCGTTAGGTCGTAGAGGAACACCACGAAAGCTCAATGTGCCGGGTGAGGATAAGAGCAAAGTGATGTACAAGCTTCTGGATGCGGAAACATACAAGCATAAAAAGATTTTGATTGTGGGAGGAGGGGACAGCGCCATCGAAGCGGCTATCGGTCTGGCCAGTCAGACTGGCAATGAGGTCACCATTTCATACCGGAAAGAAGATTTCTTCCGAATCAAAGCCCGGAACGAAACCCGAATCCACCAATTTATCAACGATAAAAAATTGAAGGTGGTTTTTTCATCCAATGTGAATGAAATAACTGACGATTCGGTTCTACTGTCAATCGGCGATGATGTTCAAACAATTCCGAATGATTTCGTATTTATTTTTGCCGGGGGAGAATTACCTTTCCCATTGTTGGATACAATTGGTATTGATTACGGTAAAAAAGTGGAGGCAAAAGTATCGTAGACATGAAAAACCCTTTATCGTTTATATTCATTTTTATCTGGCCGATTTTGTTATTCGGGCAATTCAGTCCCGGAAAGCTTTCCAGGTACCACGCCGATTTGGAAGGAACCTCCAATTGTGTTCAATGCCATGATATCGGAAAGAAGGAAGTATCCGATGGATGTCAGAAATGCCACACACCTATTCTAAATCGCATCCAAAAGAAAACCGGCTACCATGCCAATAAAGCGGATAAATGCGAAGAGTGTCACTCCGACCATAATGGACGTGCCTTCGAACTGGTATATTGGCCCAAGGATATAAAAAATTTCAATCACGATGAGACCGGTTATAATCTGACCGGCAAACATGTGGATGTCAAATGCCGGGATTGCCACCAGCCGAACCATATCAAGGATACTGAATTGACAAAATGGGCAAAAGATCATCCGAAATTCAATGTAATGGATCGGACATTTCTTGGGTTGCCGACCGACTGTAATGGTTGCCACGAAAACGTGCATAAAAAAGAAGTATCGGATGACTGCACGAAATGTCACAACACCCAGGATTGGAAAAAGGCCGCCAAAGATTTTGATCACAGTCGCGCACGATTTCTGCTAACCGGCGCTCACAAGAAAGTTGAATGCCAAAAATGTCATAAGATCCCTGATCAAACAAACAAGGTTTGGCAGTTAACCGGAATGGCATTTGATCAATGCGGAAAGTGTCATGAGGATCCGCACAAAGGGAGTTATGGATCAACCTGTGAACGTTGCCATACGACGGCGGATTGGAAAAAGAATCAACAGCCCTTTGATCATAACACTACCAAATATCCGTTAGTTGGGAAACATACAAAAGTTGAATGCAAAGACTGCCACACACCACAATTGATTGGAACGCTGCCTAAGTTTGATAAATGTATTCAGTGCCATAAGGATGAACATGATGGTCAGTTTGCCAAGCGCAAGGGGGGGATTGAATGTTCCGGATGCCACACGGTGTACGCCTTCAAGCCAACCACATTTACGATCACGATGCACCAGGAGAATCGATTTAAACTTGAGGGCGCACATCGAGCCGTACCTTGTATCGGATGTCACAAACAGTATATGAAGAACAATGGAGAGACAACAACGCGTTTTACCTGGGCTGATTTAAAGTGTACCACGTGCCACAAAGACGAACACCGAAATCAATTCCTGAGACACTACAAGAACGCCTGTGATAAATGTCATTCGGTAATTTCCTTTAGGCAAGTTAAAATAGACCACCAAAAGACTAAGTTTCCCATTGATGGGAAACATCAAAACGTCCCTTGTCAGAAATGTCACAAACCAGAAAAAGATCTTGTAGGCACCTTTGTCCGGTATCGTCCGGTTCCCCATCGTTGTGTGGATTGCCATTCGATAACGGATCAGATCCAATAGGAAACGGACCATTCGCGATATGAGATTCCACATGATATGGATTGCGCTTTTGCTTATGACCGTGAGCCTGGTTGCTCAGCAACCGAATGTTGAAGTCAGCGGATATGATTGCGGTGACTGCCATGGATCCGAAGGTTGGGCCAAACAAACGTATACCGGTTTTTCACATCAAATGACCGGATTCAAACTAGAAGGTGCTCATAAATCGCCGGCCTGCGATGTATGCCATACGGGAAACACCCTGGAGGAAAAACACCAATTTCAGAATGTAGCCAATACATGCTCCGGTTGTCATTTGGACGTCCATCAAGCGACGCTTGGGGAAGATTGTACTTCCTGCCATGATTTTATGAGTTGGCAGGTGACCCAACGAACCTTTGACCATGCGACCACACGTTTTCCGTTGGAAGGAGCGCACCACGGTATCGCTTGCGAAAAATGTCACACTGAAAAACCAATGACCCGGTTTGATTTTATAGATACGGATTGTTATTCCTGCCATAAAAACGACTTTAACGAGGCCCTGAATCCGTCTCATGTTTTGGCGCGTTTCGATCGTGATTGTCGTTTGTGTCATTCCGACCAGCGGACCGGCTGGCGACCTACTACCTATAACCATGCCGACACTGGATATCCACTAACAGGTTTGCATATAGTAACAGCATGTAACAGCTGCCATATTGATGAGCAATTTGACGGAACACCTACATCTTGTGAAGATGCGGATTGCCATTTCCAAATTTATCAATCCACGACCAAACCCAGTCACACCGAGTATGGTTATCCATTGCAAAACTGCGTGGATTGTCATGTCACCCTGGGTTGGAGTCCGGTGAATTACGATCATTCATTAACTCTTTCCTGTAACACCTGCCATTTGCCGGATTATCAAAATGCAGACGATCCGGTCCATTCAATAAACAGTGGCTTTTCAACCAATTGCGATGAGTGCCATACATCCGTAGAAACCTGGGAGGATGCCTCTTTTTCCCATGCGAATATCCAGGCCGGGACCTGTGGCAATTGCCATATGGATCAGTACAACGCAACCACGTCACCCAACCATCAGTCAGCGGGATATTCAACCACGTGTGATGATTGCCATAAATCCACCTCCGATTGGAACCAGGTACAGTTTGATCACTCGCAAACTTCTGAAACATGTTCGACCTGCCATATGATTGACTATAATAACACGGCCAACTCTTCCGACCCTGGTGTTTTGGACCATGGGGGATTTAATTTCTCAACCGATTGTACCTCCTGTCATAATTCCACAACGGATTGGCAACAAGTGACGTTTGATCACACCCAGGTTCCAACGACGCCATGTTCTGGATGCCATATATCCGATTATACCAATTTGCCGAATGACGCTTATCCCAACGCACCGAATCATATAGACTATAATATGCCGACTGAGTGTATACTTTGCCACAGTTCCGTTCATTCTTGGGCGCAGATTGCAGTGAATCACGATCAGATTCCCGAAGTTGCCTGTGTGGCTTGTCATTTGGCTGATTTCAATGGCACCACCGATCCGGATCATGCC
The DNA here is from genome assembly GCA_964549745.1 of uncultured bacterium. Lineage (GTDB taxonomy): Bacteria > Fidelibacterota > Marinisomatia > Marinisomatales > J089 > J089. The sequence continues at coordinate 12,648 of CAZJWP010000032.1, forward strand.
GCCAACGGCTATACAACTGATTGTACACAATGTCATGTTTCTACCACCGACTGGGGTGATGTCAATTTTGATCATGGAACGGTATCCGTTCCATGTTCTGATTGCCACATGCCCGATTTTAATGGGACAGCCAATTCTTCCAACCCGGATGTTCCGGACCATGTAGCTTCCGGATATACTACCGATTGCACACAATGTCATTCCTCCACGTCTGATTGGCTAGCGATCAGTTTTGACCATAATCTTGTGACGGTGCCCTGCGCAGATTGCCATATGCCCGATTTTAATGGGACAGCCAATTCGTCCAACCCGGACGTGCCGGATCACGTAGCTTCCGGATATACCACTGACTGTACTCAATGTCATTCCTCCACGACTGATTGGTTAGCGATCAGTTTTGACCATAATCTCGTAACGGTACCCTGCTCAGATTGCCATATGCCGGAATACAACGGTACGTCGAATTCGTCCAATCCGGATGT
>CAZJWP010000032.1:13229-20392 GCA_964549745.1 uncultured bacterium
CAGATTGCCATATGCCGGAATACAACGGTACGTCGAATTCGTCCAATCCGGATGTTCCGGATCATGTATCTTCCGGATATACCACCGACTGTACTCAATGTCATTCCTCCACGACTGATTGGTTAGCGATCAGTTTTGACCATAATCTCGTGACGGTGCCCTGCGCAGATTGCCATATGCCGGAATACAATGATTTGCCCAATACGACTTATCCAAACGCGCCAAATCACGTAGATCTGAATCTGCCAACCGATTGTACCCTTTGCCATAATTCGACCTCCGACTGGACACAGGTGACATTCAACCATGATGCCGTGACGGCCATTGCTTGTTCCGATTGCCACATGCCGGAATACAATGATTTGCCCAATACGACTTATCCAAACGCACCAAATCATGCGGGACTCAATTTGCCAACCGATTGTACGCTTTGCCATAACTCGACCTCGGACTGGACCGACGAAACCATGAATCACACTTCGGTCAATTCAATCGCTTGCGTCGATTGTCATCAAAGTGATTATGATAACACCACTAATCCGAACCACAACGCCAATGGATATTCAACTGTTTGCCAAACCTGTCACGGATCGGTTACCTCATGGACTGAGAACGTAACCTTTGATCACACCAATATTTCGCAGCCTTGCTGGGATTGTCACCAAAGTGATTATAATTCTGCCAACCATCACTCCGCCCAGCAATATCCAACGAGCTGTGGTGATTGCCATACCACCACTTATTGGTCACCGGCCGATTTTAATCACGATAACCAGTGGTTCCCGATTTATTCAGGCGAACATAACAATCGGTGGTCAACCTGTACAGCCGAATGTCATATGAATGCTTCTGATTTTTCCGTGTTTGGCTGTGGGTTGAATGGAATTTGCCATGCCCATAACCAAAGCAGTATGGATAGTGAACATTCCGGCGAAGTAAGTAATTACGTTTATAGCAGCGATGCCTGTTACAATTGTCACCCCGATGGTACTGAGGGTGATGATGGTGGCGATGATATTATTAAAAAATGGCGTCAGGGTGTCAAGCGGATTATAAAGTAAGTGACCGGCTTTTCAATGATTATACTGGCTTTTCTGGCTGGTTCGCCACCCCAAACACAAGCGAACCTGACTGATATTCCCTGCTCTCAGTGTCATTCGCCCAACGCCTGGGATCCTTTGGACCCGGATATGAAATTCAATCATAACAGAGAAACATTATTCACCCTGGACGGCCAACATGCCGAGGCGAATTGCATTCAGTGTCACCCCGGTGACAATAACACCGAAATTCATGCTTTTTCGAAAGCCAAACCGGAATGCAACACCTGCCACATGGATATTCACCAAAACCAGTTTGGATCCACTTGTGAGGAATGCCACAATACGCGGGACTGGGATATGAGCCGCTGGAATAAAAACCATATTCATACCTTATTTCAGATAGATGGAGCGCATGCAGCATTGGATTGTCAAGACTGCCACGGATTGAATTTCAGGAATATGGTGGGCCAATTAACAACCGATTGTTATACGTGTCACCGACAAATTTTTGAAGCAGTTCTGGCTAATGATCATACAGAAAACCATGACTGTAAATTCTGTCACAATACTCGTGCCTGGCTACCATTAGATTTATCTCAGCATGATTCCATCTTCCGGATTTATTCCGGACGACATAAAGGAACCTGGACAACCTGCTCAGCGGAATGCCATTATGCTGAACCGGATTACACTGTGTTCTCATGTGGACTTGAGGATGGTCACGGATTTAGTTGCCACGCCCATAATAAAGCGGATATGGATCGAAAGCACAGAGGAGAAGTCGGAGATTATCGGTATGACAGTAATAATTGTTTTAACTGTCACGGAAACGGAGGCGGCTTTGGAGGAGACTAAATGAAAGCCAGAACAATTCTTTTATTTTATATGCTGTCAACGCTGGTTTGGGCCCAAGCCCTGCAAGAGGTGAAAGCAGACGGAAAAATCACCTACCTGACTTTGGACCAGGTCTATTGTGACCTTGGTACCGATGCCGGTGCGGATCAGGGAGATACCCTAAAAGTGACTCGCGGGACGGATGAAATCGGATTGATTGTGGTTTCCTTTATTTCGAGACAATCGTCTGTATGTAAACCCCTGGTTCCTGCGGAAACCTTTCAATTGGGTGACCGGGTTCATTTGGATAAAATGAAATCTGTAACGGAAACTGAAAAACCGGAACCCGAAACAACTGTCAAAGAGGAATCACCCCCAAAGAAAAATATACCCTTATTTAAACAAATGGGATTTGTATCTTTCCGAACCACACTCGAACATACTTCAATTTATAAGGCCAACCTGAGGAGCATTGGCTCCCTTCAATATGGAGTCCAACTTTCTGCGCCCATTCAAACACGTTTCTGGTTATATGGCCGCTCCAATATTACCGACCGTGACTTTACGTTATACCAGGCACGATTTGAATTCGGCAAATCCGATGGACGGCTAAGGACACAGGTGGGCCGCGTGTATTCCGCTGAATTATCGGGCATTGGCGCCACCGATGGGCTGTATGTCAATTCCAGGATGTCAGATCATTTTTCAGCCGGTGCACTGTTGGGAATGGAACCGGATCCGCTTTCACTGAAATTTGATTCCAGTGTTAAAAAAGGCGGATTCTTTACCCATTTTAAATCCGAAAATGAAAACCACCTTATGGAAGGTAGCATCGCGGCAGTAGGTCGTTATGCTTCGGGAGCGGTAGACCGGGAATTTATTTTTGACCGTTTCCAATATCGGCAAAGCCGAACCTTGTACTTCACCATGAACCAGACAATTGATTTATACAGAAAGAATAAAATCGGAAACCGTGGATCAGCCGATTTGACGTCCAATCAAATTTCAGTGCGTTATAGACCAACTGAATCCATCACCATTCAGTCACGACTTTCCAGTCGAAAACAGGTGCTCTACCAGACGACTCAACTGTCCGTACCGGATTCCCTTTTTGTAGATGAAACCCGATCCGGCTGGTACAATGCTGTTCGATGGACCAGTAAATCAGGCAGATCGTACATTTTAGGCGGAAACTATCGGTTTCAATCCACGCCCGGTAACCATTCGATCTATGCTTTCTTTTCGTACAATGGGCCTTATAACCGTGAAAAATTCAATTTTGACTATACCGGAAGTTTCATTCATAACCAGTTTATCACCGGGGCTCGGAATCAATTCGGGTTCACAAAGAATTTTGGTAAGCGGGGAAATTTCTACTCTGAATATGAACTTTACCTTTATGGATATGGCAATCGATTCACTACGTACATTCAACATAACATAACTGCCTCCATGTCCTGGAGAATTCAGTCTAAATTGATGTTGTCCACTTCCTTTGACGCAACCATTGATAAAGATTATACGCTCTATTACCTATACTTATCGTGTAGTTACCGGTTCTAATGAGTATCTGAGAAGCGTGTAAAAAAGTATGAAGGTCCGAGTTATAAGATTGGTATGATTATAAGCCCGCAATTATTTTCTTATAACTTCATCCGTTAAACCGTCTGTACTTCGCCTGACTGTTCTTGATTTTCCCTCAGGTTTCCGACGATTAATTATCCCGATATAGAGAAAACTACGGTCTATGGCCGTGGTAGAATCTTTTTTAATCATCCCTCGATCGGGATAAATTATAAAGTACCACGGGATTTTCCCGTGGGACTCCATTTCTAAGATATTTATTATTTCCCCAATAAACTCCGTCATGCTCTTTGTAACTTTTACGCCAAAATTATTCAGGATTCTCCATGAAAAAACGGCTCGGCTTCCTCATCCTCTTTTTCCTTCCCATACTACTTTCTGCGCAAATTGTGGGTGACATGACCACCTATCGATCGATCGAGTCTGTCATCGCCCGGCAATGGGCGAAAAAGGACAGTTCACGAATGATCGCTATGACTTTTCCCTCCGATTCCGATACTGTTTATATCGACCATTCACGTTTTGGCGCATTTGCATGGGATACGTCCGCTACTGCAACGGTGAATGGTCGTCAGATCAAAATCTATCCCACCGGCGCTATAACCGATGTTTTACAGATTAAACCCGGATGGAATGTGTATCATTTTGTCGTTAAAAATTCGTCGAAAAGCGATTCGCTTGATTTTCATTTATTCAGAAAGTTTTATGGCAAAGAACTGCCCGAAGAACCTGTCAGAATTTCGGATGAGACAATGCAGCCCCGATCGTCAATGACCTATTATGCTCCGGATGAAATTAACGTGCGGATTCTGGGAAGTCCCGGCGGCAAGGCTCAGTTTAAAATCGGACAACTGACGCATGGCTATTTACCCATGGTGGAACTTTCACCGTCAGAAACCGGAGGCAAGCGCGGTGTTTATGTCGGTACTTACAAAATTCAGCCCGGCGATTACTGCAAAAACCAGAAGGTTAAGTTTAGCCTGAAAGGTCACGGATGGCATCATGCAAAGCGAAAGTCCGGCGCGAGAATAACGGTGTTCAACAACCTGCAACCTGTAGTCTTAAAAACAACGGATGAACACACCCGTTTATACATCACACCCGGTGATGAGTTGATTGGAGAAATACCGGCCGGAATCGTTGTGGAAGGAGTTTGGTCAACGAAGCAATGGTGGAAAGTCCGACTTTCTGCGAACCAAATTGGATATATCAGACAGAATTCTGTTGAAGTTCTACCCGCGGGTACACCTTATCCTGAATTTGGTGTGTACAGCATTTCCGGTGAGGCCGATTCGGATTGGGTTCGCATCAATTTCAATATCAGCGGCCAACCCCCATTTGCCATAAAACAAACCATTGATCCACAGGAATTGAATGTCCTTTTTTACCACACTCATTTTGAAAATGAATGGACACGATATCCTGAGAATGACAGTTTGATTTCTACGCTGGATTGGGATCAGAACGGGGAAGATTTAAACTTTCACGTACGGTTAAATACAAACCAGCAATGGGGATATCGCGGTGAGTATATCGATGGAAAATTCCGGCTTTCCATTCGCAAACCGCCGGTAATCACAAAAGAACATCCGTTTCAGAATTTGATCATAGCTTTGGACGCCGGACATGGTGGTGTTCAAAAAGGCGCTGTCGGCGCCACCGGATTAATGGAAAAAGACGTAAATCTGGTGTATACCAAATATCTGGCCGCAATGCTGGATTCGGCCGGGGCAAAAGTAATCCTAACCCGGGACACGGATTCGACGATGATGCTTCAACCCCGAGCGGATATTGCCAGGGAAAACAATGTCCACATGATGTTTTGGCTGCACAACAATTCCACCGGTATGTTACGTAATCCAGCCGAAATAAAAGGAACCAGTACATACTATACCCATCTCCAGGGCTGGCCTTTTGCCAAAGCGGTTTATCCCCATTTATTGGCGTTGGGATTGGAACCGGAGAGCCGTGTTCACCGCACCTATTTTATGACCCGCCAAACCGACTATGTTGTCTTCCTGGTGGAAGGAGCTTTTTTGTCCAATCCGACTGACGAAGCATGGCTGATGCATGATTCTAATCTTAAAGCACTGGCCCGTGCTGTTTTTCTGGGCGTGAACGATCGGTTACAAACATTAGCACACTAAGGGAAATATGATGAAGATCAGGAAGCCGTTTCTAATTCAGTTTGTTGTTGGGATATTTTTGATCAGTGGTTGTTCTTTACTCCCTCCGGCGAAACCGGTTGTTCAGGAAGTAAAGCAAATCCCGGAAGCGCCGTCGCGGGAACTCCGCGGAATATGGCTGACACGGTTTGAATATTGCCATTATTCCAAAACACACGATCAGGATTCGATTCGTACCTATATTTCGGATATCATTGATTCCGCTGCAATCGCCAATATAAACGCTGTTTTCTTCCAGGTTCGGGGAAGCGGCGATGCCTATTATCAGTCCGATCTGGAACCATGGGGACCGCTCTTAACAGATACGCTTGGAAAGGACCCGGGTTGGGATCCGCTGGCTTTTGCAATCCGAAAAGCACACGGTTATGGCATGGAATTGTATGCCTGGATGAATACCTTCCCGGCCTGGCGGGGATCGGAACCTCCGATGGAAACGACGCCGCCTTCACCTTATTTAACGCACCCGGAATGGCTTGTGGCTGACACGGCCGGAAATCCAATGCCATTGAATAAGGGTTACGTCACTTTTTCTCCCACAATTCCCGGTGTACAGGATTACGTCATATCAATCGCAAAGGATATAGTGAGCCGCTACAATGTGGATGGAATTCACTTCGATTATATCCGCTATCCGGAAGGGACAACGGACAAAGGTTATTCCCATGATTCAATTACGGTAAGCTTATTCAATGATCCTAAAACTAATCCGTATCGCCTGGATTGGAGCGATTGGGAACGTCAGCAATTGGATCATTTTGTGGCAAGATTATATAATGCGATCACCGATATCAAACCGGAATTGAGAGTATCAGCGGCTGTGATCGGTAGTTATCGCCGCGGGCGATGGAATGCTTACGGCGCAGTCTATCAGGATCCGCAGCAGTGGACAGAATGGGGGAAAATGGATTTTATCGTTCCAATGATTTACTGGCCGCGATCACATCCGACACAACCGTTTTTAGTGCGTTCCAGGGAATACAAAAATGATTTTACGGTGGATCGCTATCTCTTTCCCGGTATCGGGAGTTACCGTTATGTTGAGGAGAATAAACCTTCCTATACCTGGGCGGAAACCGAAGGGGAAATTGACGATCTAAGGCGGGGGAATTTTCCCGGGATGGTTTTTTTCAATGCCGGGAGTTTAATCGGGCATTTCAAAACGATGGGGCAAAATCGCTTCCGAACACCGGCCGGAATTCCTCCGTTGACCTGGAAAGATGATCAACCACCGCAAGCTCCCCGTAATTTGCATCTGGATCAGAAAACTCTTTTTTGGGATATTTCACCTGATTCGGAAGCCGTATATCGTTATATGATTTATTCATCGAACGATACGATAATAGACACTACCCGCGGGACTTCGTTGGCGGCCATTGTTCCCGGTGATTCCACTCATTTCGACTTTGAAAATATTGATTCGAGCATTACGATAGGAGTAACGGCTGTGGATTCTGCATGGAATGAGAGTCCGGTGGTTATTTTGAAAAACAAGAATTAAAGCAGATTAAATCACCCG
>CAZJWP010000033.1:0-20106 GCA_964549745.1 uncultured bacterium
TCCGACGAAATCCTTGAAGTGGAAGTTTGTATTCAAGTCGAAACGCATAATCAGCAAAATCATAGCTTTCCGGTTTCTTTACATTGTAGCACATAGGCGAATTCACGTAAATTTCCTGACTTTTTTTACACAAAATAATGATACAAAGCATGACAGGATTCGGACGGGGCACGGTCACTCGTCCACACGGCCACCTGGTGGTAACGATTCGCGCAGTCAATTCCCGCTATCTGGACCTTAAAATCAAGGGTGCAGAGTTGCCGCCGGAACTGGAAATGAAACTCCGGGAGCTGGTCACACAGAAACTGAACCGCGGTTCAGTGCTTCTCAGTACCGAAATTAAAAGCAATGGCGCCCAACAGGTTTTCCAACTCAACAAGGAAAAGTACGAAGCGGTAGAAAAAGTCCTGCTGGAAATCCAGCGCGACTACGGACGGCACCTGGATATGGGACAAATGCTTTCAATGAGCGATTTACTCACGTACTCCGGAATTGACGCTTTTTCCGAGAAGGATGTTTTAGAAGCGGTAAATGGCGCCTTGAATGAAGTGGCGCGGATGCGCAAAGCGGAAGGGAAGTCCCTGGATAAAGATATTCAGGAAGTTTTGAATACTCTGAAAAAGCGACTCTCATCCATCGAATCGACCATGGAAGCGATCAACTCCGAAATATTGAACAAACATCGGGAACGGATTAAATCGCTGATTGAAGATAATACGGTTGACGAAGGAAGGATCGAGCAGGAATTGGCCATATTAGCGGATAAGATGGATATTCGTGAAGAAGTGGTGCGCTGTACCAGTCATGTTGATCAGTTTTTAACCACTCTGGATCAAAGAGATCCGGTGGGCAAACAATTAAATTTTCTGCTCCAGGAAATGGGCCGTGAAGTCAATACCATTGGCTCCAAGACCAGTGGCGCGGATATCATCAATACTGTGATTGATATGAAAAGTGACATCGAAAAAATCCGGGAGCAGATCCAGAACATTTTATGAGAAGTCTTGTCACTATTTCCGCACCATCGGGAACCGGCAAAACCACCTTATGCCGGGCGTTGCAAGAGCAAAATCCGGAACTCAAATTTTCCGTATCCTGCACAACGCGAAATAAGCGTAATTATGAAGTAGATGGCTTTGATTATTATTTTATTTCCCGGGAGAATTTTCAGGAAAAGATCGATGCGGACGAATTCGCCGAATATGAAATCGTTCACGGAGAATACTATGGAACATTGCGTTCCTCTCTGGCCGAAGCTATTGAAAATCAATCGGTATTACTTTTGGAGGTGGATGTCCGAGGGGCCTTATCCATAAAAAAACTATTTCCAAAACAGTGTGTCGGTATCTTTATTTTGCCCCCCGGAATTGAAGACTTAAAGAAGCGTTTGCACGGCCGTGGAACCGATTCGCCCGAGCGGATTAAAACCCGCCTCCAGCGTTTTGAGCTGGAGATGGGCTATAAAGACCATTTTGAACATCATGTCATCAATGATGATATTGACCGCGCCGTAAAAGAATTACTAACCATTATTCACCAGGAAACAAAAGGAGTGAATTATGTCACTTGAACCCGTCTCACTACGTACGATGGAAGCCCAGACCGAAGATGTCTATGAAGCCGTCATGGTCATGTCCAAACGTGCCCGGATGATCCTGAACAATCGTATCGTCCAGCGCGATCTGGAAATCCAGCAATCCGCCGAAATGGGTGTTTACGATACTTCTCTGGATCTGAATCCGGAAGAGTTCGTTGAGCAGGATAAACCCACCACCATCGCCGTTCGCGAATTCATGGAAGGAAAGATCCGCTGGACCCGGACGACAGGCAAACAAGAAGACTAAGGTCGCGGCTTGGCCGATCCGAAGGATATACATCGATATTTAACACAAACCGCTGAATTATTTGGTCAGGAGCTTTACTTAGAATCCAAAGTGATCACCGGAGATGATGCCGGTCCTGACCTGCTTTCTTTTTACAACTCAATTAAAAACTGTACGCTCTGTTCGTTGGGGCAGACTCGCAACAAATTCGTTTTTGGCGTAGGCGATCCAAATGCCGCCCTTATGTTGGTGGGTGAAGCGCCGGGAGCGGAAGAAGATCGCCTGGGCGAACCCTTCGTCGGACGGGCGGGAAAACTGCTGGACAAGATCCTGAAAGCGATTGGTCGCAGCCGTGAAAAAGACGTTTATATTTGTAATGTTCTGAAGTGCCGGCCTCCCAATAATCGCGACCCGCTTTCGAGTGAAGTGGACTGCTGCGAACCGCACCTGATGCGTCAAATCGATTTGATTCGCCCCGGATTGATTGTAGCTTTGGGCCGGGTGGCCGGGTTGACCTTATTGAAAAAAGAAAACGTGCCGCTGAAAGAACTCCGGGGTAAAATTCACGACTATCATGGCACCCCGCTGATCGTCACCTACCATCCGGCAGCTCTACTCAGAAATTCCAATTTAAAACCGGCAACCTGGGAAGATTTCAAGTGGATCCGGTCTATTTTAGAAGGAGTGGCCTAAATGGCTGAAGCTCGCGAACTCACACAATTACATGTTCAGCCGCAAAGCCTGGAAGCGGAAGTGTCCGTTCTGGGTTCCATGCTATCCAGCAAAGAAGCGGCCAGTAAAGTTCAACAGTGGCTTACCACCGATCATTTTTATAAAGAAGCTCACCGAAAAATATATGCAGCTATGCTGGCGCTGGACAAAACCAGCGATCCCATTGACACTTTGACAGTTATCGATCAGTTGAAAAAAAGCAAAGATTTGGAATCGGTTGGCGGAGCTTATTATATCACCGGTTTGGTCGAAGCGGTTCCCAGCGTAGCCAATGTGGAAACCTATGCCAAAATCGTTCTGGAAAAAGCGCTGCTTCGCCGATTGATTACCGTCTCCCACGAAATATCTCAAAATGCCTTTGACGATCAACAGGGGATTGAGGAAATCCTGGACTCTGCGGAACGGGAAATCTTTCAGCTTTCCGAAAACAGAATGCGCGGTGGATTTGAACCGATCAAAGATGTGATGATCGGAACCTTCGAAATGATTGACCGGATCAGCGCACATAAAGGCGCTGTGGTCGGCGTTCCTTCAGGAATCACGGACCTGGATAACAAAACCGCCGGTTTTCAGGATGGGGAACTGGTCATCATCGCCGGGCGGCCCGGAATGGGAAAAACCGCTCTGGCTCTGACCCTGGCCCGAAATGCTGCCGTCGATGCAAAGATTCCTGTGGGTATTTTCAGCATGGAAATGTCCAATAAACAATTGGCCATGCGATTACTTTGTTCGGAGGCCCGAGTCGACAGCCACCTGGTTCGCACCGGTTCTTTACCCAAAACCAAATGGCAGGAACTAAGTCGTCACGTCTCCAAACTCACCGAAGCACAGATCTTTTTGGATGACACACCGGCACTCACCGTGCTGGAACTACGTGCCAAAGCGCGGCGGTTAAAACATGAGCAAGACGTCAAAATGATCATTGTGGATTATTTACAATTGATGCAGGGTCCCAAAGGTGTGGAAAGCCGCCAGCAGGAAATTTCTGTAATCTCGCGCTCGTTAAAAGCACTTGCGAAAGAATTAGACCTTCCTGTTGTTGCTTTATCTCAGCTCTCGCGTGCCGTAGAAAACCGCACTGACAAACATCCGATCCTGGCGGATTTGCGTGAAAGTGGGGCGATCGAACAGGATGCGGATGTGGTGATCTTTTTATACAGACATGAATTTTACTCCAAAGATCCGGAGGATGAAGGGAAAGCAGAGATTCTCCTGGCCAAACAACGGAACGGCCCCACCGGTGTTATTCCGGCTACATTTATTGGGCGTTATACCCGATTTGAAAACAAAGCTCCTGAAGATTTTGACGAAGGAGACGTACCCTTCTAATGGCCAATCCTCTGGCAAAGTTGGTTCCCCATTTAGTGGGTGAGTATCCAAAGCCTTTCCTGGATTTATTCTCCCGGATTACCATACCTAAAAAAGGTGATGCGGAAGCGATCAAGCAAAAAGTCTGGAAAGCCTATGATTTCGCCAGTCGCGCTCATGAAGGTCAAAAGCGGAGGTCCGGTAAACCCTATTTTGAACATTGCGCCGAAGTGGGCAAGACCCTGGCGGATTGGAAGATGGACCACATCACCATTATGGGGGGACTGCTGCACGATACGGTGGAGGATACCGGTGTTACTTTGGAGGATTTGGAGAAGGAATTTGGTTTTGATCTCACCAATCTGGTAGATGGCGTCACCAAATTGGGCGGGATTGAATTTTCCACCCGGAAAGAAAAGCAGGCCGGCAATTTCATGAAATTGCTTCTGTCGGTGGCTAAGGACCTGCGAGTGATCATCATCAAATTTGCGGATCGTATTCACAACATGCGGACGATTCAGTATATGCCGCAAATGAAGCAGCACCGCATTGCCATCGAAACCCGCGACGTTTATGTACCGCTGGCACATCGTTTGGGAATGGCGCGGGTGAAGTGGATTCTGGAGGATTTGGTTTTCAAAACGCTGCACAATAAAGAATACAGTGAAATTAATTCCAAATTAAAGTCCACCCAAAAACAACGTGAAAAGACGATCAGCGCAGTCATAGAACCGGTCAAGGAAGAATTAGCAAAATACGATCTGGATTGTCAGATTTATGGCCGCGTCAAAAGTCATGCATCTATTTACGGAAAGATGATTCGACGGGAAAAGGGTTTTGAGGAAATTTATGATTTGTACGCCGTCCGAATCATAGTCGATCAAATTGAACAATGCTATTTAGCGCTGGGTATCATTCATCAACTGTACACGCCGGTGCAGGATCGTTTCAAAGATTTCATTGCCAGCCCCAAAAACAACGGTTACCAGTCAATTCACACCACGATTATGGGACCTTTGGGGAAAATGGTGGAAATCCAGATTCGTAACCGGGAAATGGACCAGACTGCCGAGATTGGTATTGCCGCCCACTGGCGATACAAGGAAGGCAAGTCAATTTCTGCCGATCTGGATTCCAATGTAAAATGGCTCCGTGAGTTGGTGGACATCCTGCAGGATGAATCATCTGATCCCAGTGAATTCATGCATCTGCTCAAGATCGACCTTTTCAATGATGAAATTTTTGTTTTTACGCCAAACGGCGACTTGATTCAATTGCCGCTCCAGTCCACACCGCTGGACTTTGCATTTGAGATTCACACTGAAGTGGGGCTCCATTGTATTGGCGCCAAAGTGAACCACAAAGTTGTTCCATTGAATACCAAACTTAATAATGGCGATATGGTGGAGATTATCACCAGTAAAACCCAGGCACCCAGTTTAGGCTGGTTGAAATTGGTGTGCACCAGCAAAGCCCGGAATCATATCAATCGTTATTTGCGGAAAATCCGGCAGGAAGAAAGCGTTAAAATCGGCGGCGAGATTTTAGAGAAGACCTTACGCCGTTTAAAACAGACCAACCTGGTGAAAGAAGCACGCGCTTCATATAAAAAGGTCGGTATGAAGTCGGAAGAATCTTTATTGGAAGCGCTTGGCAATGGGACATTGACGGTTCGTGAAATTCTCCGGAAGATCAATCCACAGGTGGAAACCACGATCGAAGAAACGGAGCAGGAATCGAATGATCGTTTCATTTCGTTAGCACGGCGGTCGGCCCGGGGAATCAAACTGGACGGGATCAGCAATTTAATGGTGTCGTTTGGCAAATGTTGTAATCCCATACCGGGTGATGAAATGATCGGATATGTGACCCGCGGCCGTGGTGTGACGGTTCATCGCACGGACTGTAAAACACTACCGTTATTAGCGGAAGAATCGGACCGGCTGGTCCCGGTGGAATGGGACGTGAGCAAAAATGATAGGTTCAATGTGCGCATCAAAGTGGTGACCGAAGATCGCAAAGGTATTCTACGGGAAATGAGCGAAAGTATTGCCAACGAAAATGTGAACATCACCAGCGTAGATTTGAAGGTCAAAGAAAATATTTCCACCACATACTTTATTGTGGAAGTAAAGAATACCCGGCAACTCAGCCGGTTGCAGCGAAAGTTGATAAAAATTCCTGGCGTTGATTACGTGGAACGACTGGGAAAATAAGTTTTTCTGATTTCTAACATGACACGCATATTAGGTTTGGATCATGGTGACACCCGGATTGGCCTGGCTATTTCCGATCCCATGGGACTGATTGCAAAACCGTTAAAAACCATCACCTGGAAGAATCTGGATCAATTTACCTCCGACCTTCGGTCCGTCATTGAAGAGTGGGATGTCAATCAATTGGTGGTGGGATTGCCAATCAATATGTCCGGAAAGGCCACCGCCCAAACCGAAAAGGTCCGAAAATTCATTGACCTGCTAAACAGGTTTGGGCTTCCCGTCGATACAATTGATGAACGTTTATCTTCTGTGTCAGCACAGAAAAGTCTGGTGAAGCAAAATGTGAAAACCGGGCACAACAAAGCAGCCGTGGATTCCACTGCAGCGGCAATTTTCCTGCAACAATATTTGGATACTCGTAACCGGTGAAATTCCTGGACCGGACAGCCACCTGGAAACTGAGTTTTCTCTCCGGTACTTTGCTGGGATTAGCTTATCCGCCCTATCATCTGGGTTTTTTAGCCTGGATTGCATTTATTCCTTTATTTTTCATTTGGAAACGGGATACGGCAAAACAAGCGGCGATTAATTCCTACCTGGCCGGAACCTGGTGCCATTTAATCAGCCTGTACTGGATTGGCATGAACAGCGGCGCTTCTTTTGGGGTCGTATTACTGTCTCTGATTGCTTCGGTACTTTACCTGGGATTGTATTGGGCGCTCATCGGTTGGATCGCCTCCAAAGCGCTCAAAAAGGATTCGTCAACCGTCTGGTTTTGGCCCTTCTTGTGGGTCACCATGGAATGGATACGCAGTTTCGGTCCCCTGGGATTTCCCTGGGCGAATTTGGCGCTGACCCAGTCCGATTATTTGCCACTCCTCCAAATCCTGGATCGAACCGGCGCCTATGGGTTGGATTTGGTACTTGTCCTGTTCAATGTTTTGATATGGAAAGCATTACGGCACAGACAGTCTCGGTATCTTTGGCTCGGAGTTGGGCTGGTGTTTTTATTATTCACAGACGGGATGATGTCCATTCGTCAACAGGAAGATCAAACCGGACGAACACTGTTTTCTTTTGCAGGTGTCCAACCGGACATAGATCCCAATGCCAAATGGGATCCGGAATTACGTGCGTCCAACCTGGCGCTGATGGATTCTCTCTACGGGGAAGCCGTAAGGACCAATCCGGATGTGGTTCTGTGGCCGGAAACGGCGCTCCCCGAATATCTGCGCCTGAGTTACAAGGTGCGCAATATGTTGGAGAAAAGGGTTCGGGATTCCGGTGTGCCGTTGCTTTCGGGAACCGTGGATCGGCGCATTTTACCCAATCATGAACGGGCTTATTACAATGGTTCCATTTTCTTTACACCTTTTAAGCGAACTAAAATGTACTACAAGGTGCATCTGGTTCCTTTCGCGGAATACATTCCGTTGAATGAGCGGTTTCCGGTTTTGAGGAAATTAAATTTCGGTCAGGGCAATTTTACACCCGGCCGCAAATTCACCGTATTTTCCTGGAACGGATTTCGATTTTCAACCGTTATTTGCTACGAATCCACCATGCCGCAAGTTGTATCCGAATTTATCCGCAAAGGCGCCCGGGGAATGGTCATCCAGTCCAATGATGGCTGGTTAGGCAAATCCGCCGGACCTTACCAGCATTTTGAATGGGCCCGCCTCAGGGCGATCGAAAACCGTGTTCCGGTGGTTCGTTGCGCCAATACGGGAATTTCAGGGTGGTTCGATTCCGTTGGAAATGCACATCATGTCGTTCCCTTGGGTGAAAGGGCGGTCTTCAAAGCGGATATCACCTATTCCGATGAAATTTCAACTTATGCGAAACTGGGGGATTTATTTGCACTTTGGTGTAGTTTAATCACCGTATTTGGTATGGGAGTAAAATGGCTCGATCATTCATAACAATTTGGATTACAATATTGTCGGTCATGCCCGTATTCGGGCAGCCGATACAAAAAACGCGTGGATTGCCACCCTCTATCCGGTCGGCACTAATTCCCGGTACCGGTGAATACGCCGTAGGCCATGTAAAACGATCCCACACATTTTTGACCAGTGAAGTTCTGCTGTGGACAATGGCCATCGGCAGCTTTGCCGCTCATAAAAAGGGAATTGATTATTACACAACCCTGGCTACGGAACATGCCGGTATTGATCCACAGTTCAAAACCTACCAGTACTGGATTGATATTGGGAATTATGATAATACCGATCAATTCAATGAAGAACACCTGCGTTGGCGCGCACCTGGCCGTGTTTACCCGCGAGATGACACCTGGAAATGGGATTGGGATGCGGATACCAATCGGAAAAAGTTCGAAAAAGCACGAATTGCCTCCGACCGCTGGCAACTATTGGGTGACTTTATGGTAGGCGGCATTTTCTTGAATCATTTTGTGTCCATGGTAGATGTGATTTATCTCCAACGCACCGCAGAAGCAAACGGGACCAGGTTAAGTTTTTCGTCTCAACCTATCCGGGGAAATGGCTGGAAGTACCAATTATCCTATTGGTTCTAAAATGAAGGTCAACCCGCTGGTTCTCTTTTGGTGTGTACTTTGGGCAGCATTTACACTGCTTCGTATTCAATCAGTCTGGATCGTGATGCTTATTACTGTAATTCTGGGTTTTCCCCTGTTCAGAGATCGTGACCGTTCTACCGAACGAATAAATCAGCTCCGTGCTTTCATTTTTCTGCTGCCGCTATGGATGGGCATTTTCATCCTTTTTTCCTGGATTTCCAGTGATTTCACCTGGCCCGAATTGTTGACGCGTTCAGCCTTGATCACCCTGCGATTCATCTCTCTGTTAATTCTCATGAGCTGGTACCTGACTCAGGGGCAATCCGGTGAATTGATCCGGGCTGTCCGAAGTTTGTGGTCCAATACCGGTTTTCACTGGAGAGAAGTGGATGACGCATTTTTGTTTATCGATTTAATCCTGAGGTTTTTTCCACGGTTTATCCGGGAATGGAATTCCCTAAAGCGGGCTCGTTTATCGGTGGGATTACCGGTTTCAGGTGACCGGAAGACAGTCATAAATCGAACATTGAACGATCTGCCAGGAGTGTTCAAACGCGTGTATTCCCAGGCGGATACTACCGCACAAATGATGATGCAACGCGGATACGGACGCCATTTCCCACGGCATGTACTTCATCCCATTCCCTGGCGATTTTCCGATAGCCTACTGTTTATTCTCATTCCATTATCCTTGATCTCACTTCGGGTGGCCGGTGCGCTATAAAATTATTGTCCAATATAACGGCGCTGATTTTTTTGGCTGGCAATTGCAAAAATCGGAACGAACCGTTCAGGGGGAACTGGAACGAATCCTGGCTAAACTGAATGGTGGAGTGCGTGTTCCCGTAACCGGCGCCGGCCGAACCGATACAGGTGTTCACGCCTGGGGACAGGTGGCACATTTTGATTTAAACACTAATTTAGCGGATGTTGCTTTATTGAAAGCGCTGAACGGAAACAGTCCGAAGGATCTTAGAATCCGAGAATTAAGTCAGGTATCCGACGATTTCCATGCCCGATTCTCCGCAACATCGAGAATGTACATTTATCAATGCTATCGTGGTGAACGGTTATGGTTTGGCAACCAATCCTGGTTTTGCTCCGGATTGAATTTAAGTACGCTTAATTCCTGTGCCGATCTACTTTCGGGGGAACACGATTTCATGTCATTTTCCCGGCAATCCACGCCTAAGGAACATTACCGCTGCATCATAACATATTCATGCTGGAGTCAGGATAGAGATTTCGTAAATTTTACAATTACTGCGAATCGGTTTTTGCACCATATGGTTCGTTACCTGGTGGGAACGATGGTCGCAGTGAGTCAGGAAAAAATGTCAGTACAACAGTTTAAAGATTTGCTGAATCAACCTGCCAGTCGGGTTCATCTTTACAAAGCTCCTCCGCAGGGTCTTTTCCTGGAGTCGGTATCTTATGTCTAAATATCTCAAAATTTTTAGCTGGGTCGCACTGTTAGGTCTCCTGTTCGCACAGGACGATCTGTATCAATCCCGTGAAACAGCTATTACCCGTGCGATCAAAGCAGTCAGTCCGGCTGTGGCCAGTATCAATGTGATCCAGCAGAAGGAATTTGCAACCCGATCGCCGTTTAACGATCCTTTTTTCCAATATTTTTTCCCATATCAACTCCATCGTGAACGCGTGAAAAGTTCCGGAACCGGAGTTGTGATCAGTCCCGATGGTTATGTACTCACCAACAATCACGTGGTGGAAAATGCACTGAAAATCGTGGTAACGCTACCCGGCGGCGAAGAACATCAGGCATCGGTGGTTGGAACCGATAAAGTCACGGATGTGGCCTTGCTCAAATTGGACGGCGCTGGCTACCCTTATGCGAAACTGGGTGATTCGGATAACCTGATCATTGGTGAATGGGTCGTGGCCTTAGGTAATCCTTATGGTTTGTTCGATGTGAATAAGGAACCCACCGCCACAGTCGGGATCATTTCCGCTGTAAATCTGGATTTTGGCCGCCAGGAATCGGGGCAGGTTTACCAGGATATGATCCAGACCGATGCATCGATTAACCCGGGAAACAGCGGCGGTCCGTTGGTAAACAGTCTTGGAGAAGTTATAGGGATCAATACGTTTATATTTACCGGTTCATCTACCGATCGTGGTTCGGTGGGGATAGGATTTGCCATTCCCATTAATCGGGCAAAAGAAATAGCCGAGGAACTTAAAAATTCCGGGCGGATCGACCGTAGTTTTTCCACCGGACTTCAGGTTCAGCCGTTGAATCGGCGGATTGCCGCCTATCTGAGCATTCCATTCTCCGAAGGCGTGATTATTGTGGACATCACCAAGAACAGTCCGGCGGAGGATGCGGGTTTGGAGCCGGCGGATGTGATCGTTGATGTGGACGGAAAGAAAGTTAGGTCCACACAGGATATTTTCGATGTAATTGAAACGGAAGATTTACGACCAGGTGACAAAGTGAAGATGAAGGTGTTTCGCAACGGAAATTACCAGACAATCAAGATGAAGCTGGGCAAAATCAATGAATAAAATTCCCGGGAAAGTTATCGCTCCGGAAGGTCGCCGTATTGTCATAACTCTTTTGGGGCTGGCTATTCTGTTGGCCTTTTTTCAACTGCGGTATGAATGGGGTCTGTTGTTGTGGCTATTCTGGATTGATATAGTCCTGTTGGCATTTTGTCTGAATTTTTTCCGTGATCCTTCCCGCACCATGCCTGATGATCCTCATGCGCTGGTTGCTCCTGCGGACGGAAAAGTGGTCCGGATCATTCCTGTTAAAGATCCGGAAGTGGGAGAGGATGCAGTATGTATTTCTATTTTTTTAGATGTTTTCAATGTACATGCTAACCGCATGCCGATTGATGGGACTGTGACAAAAGTAGACTATCGTCCCGGTAAATTCCTGGCTGCTTATAACCACAATGCCTCCGATGAAAATGAGCAGACCGAAATTCAATTTGCTACGAAAAAGGGTAAACTAAAGATCAGGCAAATTGCCGGATTGATTGCACGCCGAATTCTGTGTTACGGTAAACCGGGCCTAACGTTCAAACGCGGCGATCGATTTGGATTTATCATGTTTGGTTCCCGGACCGATATTATATTACCAGGCTCTGTTTCGTTGAAAATCGAAGTAGGACAAAAAACCAAAGGGGGCGAAACCATTATAGGGGAATGGAAATGAGACGTCAAAAACAAATGACACGTGACCGTCGGATAAACAAGCGGTTTATTCCCAACCTGATTACAATTCTCAACATGTTTTGGGGGTTTGTGGCCATTGGCCTCATCCTCAATGATAAATTCGTGGCAGCGGGTTGGATGATTCTGCTGGCCGGTTTTATGGATGCCATCGATGGGAAAGTGGCGCGGTTGATCGGAATACCTTCCAAATTCGGGACCGAATTCGATTCCCTGGCGGATACCGTTTCTTTTTGCGTGGCTCCTTCGATTCTGGTGTATAAACTTTATGTCACCGGTCTTCCGCCGATTGCCGCATTAGTGATTAGTTTTTTCCCGCTCATGATGGGGACAATTCGTTTGGCAAAATTCAACTTGATTGAAGAAACAAAGCCGTATTATTCCGGGTTAACGACACCCATGAATGCAATCCTAATTTTTGGATTCATGTTGTTCAATGAACGGTTAGCCGGTGTGCCCGGCGATCCACGTCTGGCTTTGGTATTGGTTATCCTTTTTGGATTTATGATGAACTCCCGGGTGCGGTTCGGTAAACTTCCCAAACTAACGCTAAAGGATGGCCACCGCAACACACGGCAGTTAATTTTCATTTTATCGTTATTATTGATGGTGGTGATTTGGAAAGGATTAGTGGTATTCCCACTCTTATTCATCTACACAACCTGGAGTACCCTGGACTGGGTGATCCATCCCAATCGTTTTGATGAGTCGGTGGCGATGCCCGGATATTCCACACACGAACGCTGATGCAAAAGCGAACCTGGCTTCAAGTTTTTGTCATCCTGTTTTTCGGAGCTATTTTAGGCTCGGTGGTCGGAGAATTATTTGGTTGGCTCCTACCGGAAGGGGTTGTAAAAACATTCTTCTTAGCAGGAGTTCATTTCGATTTGGCCGGATTATTTGGTAATGAGTCCGGTGTGATTACGTTGAATTTGGTAGTGATATCAATCAAATTCGGCTTAACCCTTGTTTTCAATTTTGTCAGTCTTCTTGGAATGGCAACCGCTTATTACTTTTTGCGGTACTTCAGATGATTGGCATCGATTTCGTTAAAAAGTTTTTCGGAGGCTATCATGAGTGACACTCAAGTTGTTTATGCTATTTTTAATTTAGGAACCGGTGAGATTGTTCTGATATTACTGGTTGTGTTGTTGCTTTTCGGTGCGAAACGGTTGCCGGAACTGGCTCGTGGATTGGGCCAGGGCATTCGTGAATTCAAAGGCGCTGTGGACGACGCGAAGGAAGAGATCGATAAAGCAGCCAGCGCACCGATTCAGCCGAAAAAACCGGAAGAGGATACCACCGAAAAAGCTGAATAAGACACTAATTTCAGGACCAGAATTACCTAAAAGAGATTCCCGCTCCGGAATCTCTTTTTCTATCAGGACAAATCGAAACAAATTGAGTTCTTATTCGTAGTTCAAACAATTTTAATTCGCACAAAGATCAAATCCGAATGGGACTTTTTTACGGAATAAACTTCATGCATCAAACGATATGGATTTCCAGCATCCCTGGGCGTTAAGTCTTTTTATCATATTACCTCTACTGTTATGGGGAATTCATCGCTGGGTGCGAAACCGGGAAGGCAGCTTGCGGATTTCCTCGTCCAGACTGATCACAGAATCCCAGCGATCCCGCGGGTTGCGAAAAATTCGCTTGCTCCAAACCATGAGTGTGATATGTATCGCTTTAATTGTACTGGGTTTGGCAGAACCACGGAAAATCGATTCTCTCGAGAACCAAAAAGTCGAAGTCATTGATATTATGCTGGTGATTGATATTTCCAGCAGTATGCTGGCCAATGATTTTAAGCCGAATCGTTTGGAAGCTGTGAAAAAGACCGCAGCATCGTTTGTTGATCAAAGGGAAGGCGACCGGATGGGTGTGGTTGTTTTCGCTGCCGAACCTTTTATTCAGTGCCCGCTCACCGTGGATTCTGATGTATTGAAAAACCTGATCTCCGAAATTACAGTGGCTGAACGGGAATATGACGGTACCGCCATCGGAATGGCGATTGCTAACGGGATTAACCGCCTTCGGAAAAGTAAGGCTAAAAGCAAGGTAATGATCCTGCTCTCGGATGGTAGTAACAATGCCGGTGAACTGGACCCACTCACGGCTGCGGACCTGGCGAAGCAATTTGGGATTAAGATTTACACCATCGGTGCCGGGACAAATAATTCAGTGACGATGATTCCCGGCCGCGGATACATCCGGAACGAGATTGACGAAAAAACCCTGAAAGCTATCGCCGATCGCACCGGCGGGAAATATTTCCGGGCGGTGGATGTGGATGCATTGAAGAACATTTACAATGAAATCGACCAACTGGAACGGACCGAAGTGGAGGTTAAGCAGTACACCCATTACAAAGAGCTGTTCCCCTGGTTGCTGATCCCGGCCCTGGTGCTGGGTTTAGGCACGGAGGTGGTCCGTCATTCAACATTCAGGAAGGTTGTCTGATGGCCTGGCTTCACATGTGGGTGCTTTGGATATTGATTCCGGTTTTGGCGGTGTGGATTTGGTTCTCTGTATCCGCCCGGAAAAATACCCGTCAGCCGCTGCGTAATAAAAAGGAACTGTGGGTACAAGTGAATTTCACCGCTGTGCGATGGAAAACGGTCCTCGGTTTTCTGGCGTTGATCTTTCTGACTATCGCTGCGGCAGGTCCGCAAATCGGTACGCGAATCAAACCGATTGAACGTAAAGGTGTGGATCTGGTGTTTGCATTGGATGTTTCGGAGAGCATGAATGCTCCCGATATCAAGCCAACACGCCTGGCGAAGGCTAAGGCGGAAATGTCCCAGCTTATCAGTCAGCTTAAGGGCGACCGGGTGGGAATCATCGTGTTTGCCGGAGCCAGCCATCTGTATTTACCCTTGACCACTGATTATGAAGCGGCCAATCTGTTTATCGATGCCATTGATACGAAAATGATCAGGACCCAGGGAACGGCACTGGCAACGGCACTTACCACGGGGATCAACGCTTTTTTACAGGACAGCGACAAACATCCGGTTTTGGTGTTAATCTCTGACGGAGAAGATCACGAAGGACAAGCCGTCGCCGTAGCGGAAAAAGCTGCTAAGTCAGGAATGGTGATTCACGCAGTTGGAATCGGTTCCGAAAAAGGATCGCTGATTCCGGTTGTGGATGACAAAGGCCATCCCACCGGCGAATATAAACGAGATTCCCAGGGGAAACTCGTCACCAGTAAATTAAATGAGTCGATCCTTCGGGAAATCGCCCGCGCAGGAAATGGGATTTATGTGCGATTTGACAATACATTGGCCAACTACCGTAAATTGCTGAAAGCCATTGATTCCATGGAGAAAGAAACCATCAGTACTCATCAATTTTCGGAATTTGAGAATCGCTATCGCGGTTTTGCCTATGTTGCACTTGTGCTAATGCTCATGTCGATTCTGTTACCCACAGGACGGAATATTCACTGGGGGAGGAAAAAACATGATTAAGCGATTGATATTTGTTTGTTTAATGTTTTCTCTGCTCCCGGCGGGAACGGATAAAGGAATTACCGCCTATCAAAATAAGAATTATGAGCAGGCCCGAAAATATTATGAGGCGGCGCTAAAGAAAAAAGCTACGCCGGAAGCCATGTTCGGATACGGTTCTTCAGTTTATCAACAGGGCGATTATGAGACCGCCATGGATGCCTTTGAAAAAGCGCTGGATACAGACGATAACGCTTTAAAAGCCCAGGCTTACTACAATATGGGAAATGCGCTGTACAAACAGAAGCGAGTGAAAGAGAGTCTGGCTTTTTACCGAAAAGCGTTGGAATTGGATCCGCACGATTTGGATGCCAAAAAGAATTACGAATTATTGAAATACCAGAGTAAGCCCCAATCACAGCAACAGAAAAAAGACGACCAAAACTCGGATAAAAACTCCCAGGATAAGGATAAGCAGTCCAAGCAGCAATCGTCAAAAGATCAACAGCAGCAACAAAAAAAGGATCAGGGGAACCAAAAACAGGGACAGAAACAAAACGAGAAGAAGGATCAGCAACAGCAGTCAGCGGACCAAAAGAAAGCGGATGATCAACAAAAGCAACAGGCCTCCATGGCAAAAGCCGATTCCACCGGAAAACAGCAGGACAAAATGAATGCCGTTGCTATTCTGAATGCCCTAAAACAGGATGACAAGATCAACAAGCAACGCCGGGAAGTTCGTGCCAAATCAAGGAAACTTGAGAAGGACTGGTAAAATGAAGAATCGCGTTCCCAACACCATTCTTCCCGTCATTTTACTGTTCGGACTTTTCTCCTGTTTGGAGGCCCAGTCGGTGACAGCTACGGTGAACACCAACCAGCTTTCCACCGGGGAAACGGTAACGCTCACCATCAAGGTTTCCAATTCCGATAAAGAGCCAAATGTGAATATCAATCCGCTGAACAAAGATTTTACGATTATATCAGGACCGGGGGCCTCCACCAATATTTCCTGGGTGAATGGCAAAATGACCAGTACCAAGAGTGTGTCCTGGACGATGACACCGAAGCGTTACGGACATTTGGTGATTCCGTCGCTGCCGGTGAAACTGGGTAGGCGTTCATACAGTACAAGACCGATCCCGATCACTGTGGATTCGGGTCCGCAACAAAGTCAGGTTTCAAAGGAATTATTCCTGAAAGCAACGATGGATAAGTCGGAGGCTGTGGTAGGTGAACAGGTCACAGTAACCTACAAACTGTATACCCGAGTGAACCTGACGATCCAGAATCTAAAATTTCCCGACTATGTCGGTTTTTGGACCGAAGATCTGTTCGTTCCCAAAACCGCTGACTTCAGAGATGCGGCCATTGGCGGAGTGGCATATAAAGTAGCCACGCTTTATACGGTTGCATTATTCCCAACCAAGACGGGTAAGATCGATCTGCCGCCCATGACGGTACGTTGTTCGGTTCCTGTAAGACAAAAACGGAGCCGCAATAACTTCTTCAACGATCCTTTTTTCAACTCGATGGATCCCTTTGGGAAACAATCCGCTGCCAAGACCCTTGCCACGGAACCACTAGAATTGAACGTCAAACCTTACACCTCTCCCCAACCGTCCGGATTTACCGGAGCGGTCGGGCATTTTAGCGTTCAGACTTCCGTAGACACAACGCAGGTTTCCGTAAACGACGGCCTGACTTTCCGTATTCTTCTTTCCGGCGAGGGAAATCTTCCGTTGATTTCCAATCCTGAACTGCATTTCCCACCTAATATCGAAGTCTATCCTCCGAAGACGGAAGTGAAGAAGGATCCCTTCCGTGACCGGATTTCGGGGACGGTAAAGTGGGAATACATCCTAATTCCCAGGGAAGCAGGGAAATTGGTTTTACCTCGAGTGGATATTCCCTATTACGATCTTTCATCAAAAAGCTGGAAAAAAGCTTCAGCAAAGTCGATTTCACTCACGGTTTATCCCGGGAAGGATGTCACCACAGTCAGCGGTGATTTCACCAAGAAAGAAGTGACATTATTAGGGAAGGATATTCGTTACATTCACACCGATACGCCCAAATGGATATCTTCGGGCAAGTCGTCTATTCCGGGTCGTGCAGTTACATTTTATGTTTTAGCTCTGGCGTTATGGGTATCACCGGGACTGTTGAAACGATCCCGGGAAAACCTGGCAGCTACCCGGCAATCGCGTATGGCGAAAAAAGCGCTTAGAACGGCATATCACCAACTTGGGAAAGCAACCGGATCGCCGTTTGAATTTGTTCCTCCGCTTGTCTACCAGTATTTAAAGGACCGGTTTGAACACCATACCGACAAGCTGGATCCGTTGGCTGTAAAAGCCATGCTAAATCCATTAAATAAATCGGACATAACCGATCGTTTGGTGGAACTGCTTCAAATTTGCGATGCGGGCAAATATTCGCCGGAAGCGGTGAGTCTGAAAGAATCTTTGGTTGATGAAGTGAAAGCATTACTCAGGGAAATCGATGGTCTGGCGGCTTAAAGTTCTTATTTCCATATTTGCACTGAGTGTTTCCCTTTTGCAGGCGGAAACGCCGGCCGATTTATTTCTGGCCGGGAACAAGGCGATGGAGACAGAAAAATATGAAGATGCAGCAAAGGATTATGAGGCCCTTCTTTCCCAGGGACTGGAACACCCGGATTTGTACTACAATCTTGGGAATGCTTATTACAAATTGGGGTATATCGGAAAAGCAGTCTGGGCCTATGAAAAAGGTCGGCAATTCGCCCCTCGTGATGCGGATATCAACTATAATCTGGAACTGGTGAATGCACGAGTCGCGGATCGAATTGAAATGCCGGAGACAATTTTCCTGGTCCAATGGTACCGTCAGTTCAAGCATCTATTTACTTTGGGTGATTTGTTGACCATGGGAAGCGGCTTACTGGTCTTGGCCGGTTTGTTTTTCTTGCTCCGTTACCGTTGGCCAAACAAATCAGCCTGGTTCATGTCAGTGACGATTATTATTTTCATTTTATCTCTCGGCGTTCACGCCGTTGCGCTGGATAAGTACTGGGACATCACGGATCTGAAAGAAGCGGTGATTGTCGACCCCGAAGTGCAGGCGTACTCGGCTCCGCTTGAACGAGCCGAAACGGTACAGTTTAAAATCCACGAAGGTACGAAAGTGGAAGTGACCCAAACCCAACCGGGTTGGAGGGAAATTATTTTACTGGATGGGAAAAAGGGCTGGATAAGGACAAAGTCGGTTTTCATGCTGTAACCGATGTAAACTTGTGATATCTATGAAACACAACCGTCATTCCTATCTCAGTATCATTTCCGTGATATCGGCATTTTTCGTCGTTATCAGCAGTGCAAACGGCCAAGATTCGGTGATGCAAACCGATTCCGCTTTGACGATCAAATCCGTGCCGCCAAAATGGCCCATGTTGATCAATCCCATGATTGACATGAGCAACAATAAACCGGCAGAGTCAACTCAATCAGTGGAAAAACTGGTCAGTGGATACCGGGTTCAGTTGTTGGCCACACGATCTTCGGAAAAGGCGGACGAACTCAAGGCCAAACTGATCCGAAAAACAGCCATGCCGGTATATATCTCATTTGAACCGCCCAATTATAAAGTGCGGGTTGGGAATTACCAGACCCGCAAAGAAGCGGATGTAGCACAGCAAACGTTGCGGGCATTGGGGTATCGAACAGCCTGGGTTGTCCAATCCCGCGTACTCATCCGGGAGTCCGTTTCCCACCCCTGATGCCCCGGGCCATCATTCACCTGGACCTGGATGCATTTTTCTGCTCGGTAGAGTGTCTTAAAAATCCTGATTTAACCGGCAAACCGATAGTTGTGGGCGGATCACCCGATAAACGGGGCGTTGTAGCCGCAGCATCCTACCCGGCACGGGAATATGGAATTCATTCTGCCATGCCCATGGCCCAGGCCGTCCAACGTTGTTCCGATCTCATCATTCTATCCCACCATTTTGGATTGTACAAAACCTATTCCCGCGTGGTGATGGGTTTTCTTCAGAAGGAAGCGCCGGTTTTCCAGCAAAACAGTATCGACGAAGCGGTGATGGATTTTACCGATCATATTGATGCCTGGACAGATTTGATTCCCATTGGGAAACGTCTTCAAAAACGCATCAGCGAAGACATTGGTTTACCGGCATCTCTGGGACTCAGCACAAGCCGTATGATGGCCAAGATCGCTTCAGATTTTGAAAAACCCCACGGATTTACCGTAGTTCCGCCGGGAGAAGAAGAGGCTTTTCTAACTCCCCTATCCGTGAAGAAGATTCCAGGGATCGGCGCCCGGACAACTGAAAAACTAGCCATGCTCAATATCAAGACTGTGTACGATCTGAGACAAAGACCGGAAGTGGAATTGAAGCGTCATTTTGGAAAGGCCGGCCACATGATGTGGATGTGGGCACGAGGCAGGGATTCCGGTGAATTTCATCCTGATCGGGAATTGAAATCCGCCAGCAGGGAACGAACGTTTGACAAGGATATTAACGACAGTGCGCGTTTGGAAACAGTTCTCTCCAAACTGTGCAAATTGATCGCTCAACAATTGGAAAAAGAAGGTTTAGTGGCGGGAACAGTATCGATAAAACTGCGGGATTCGCAGTTTAATACGCGCACTCGGCAAATGACCTTGAATCCGCCGAAAAATGATGCGGCATCATTGGAGGATGCCTCCATTAAGTTATTGCACCAACACTGGGAAACGGGAGAGCCGTTACGTTTGATTGGCGTGGGCTGCAGTCGGTTGCAGCCGGTGCCGGATCAACTTGGATTAGGATTTTAAGAATG
>CAZJWP010000034.1:0-19567 GCA_964549745.1 uncultured bacterium
CATCTAATAGAAGGGTTCCGCCATGCGCTTCTTCAAAAAGTCCGGTGTGTGCTTTTAAGGCGTTTGTAAAGGCTCCTTTTTCGTGTCCAAACAGGGTACTCTCGAACAAGGTCTCCGGAATAGCCGAGCAATTAATCTTTAAGTATTTTCCTTCTGAACGACCGCTGGCTTCATGAATCGCGCTGGCGATTAATTCTTTCCCGGTCCCGCTTTCACCCTGGATAAGTACGGGTACATCACTGCGGGAAACAATATCGATTTGTTCGAAAACCTTTTGAAACATCGGCGACGTTCCTACCAGGGTTTTGAAGCGTTGGTCAACCGATAACTTCTGCTTCAATTCCTGGTTTTCGATGCGCAGGTTTTCCATGCTGAAATACCGTTCAACCCGCGTCTCAATTTGTGAGAAAGAAAATGGCTTTGTGATAAAATCAAAAGCTCCCTCGTGCATCGCTTTCACGGCAGTTTCAACGGTTCCGTATGCCGTAATAAAGATAAATCCAAGATTCGGATAATCTTTCTTTACCTTTATCATTAGATCCAATCCATTGATCCCTGGCATCATAAGATCAGTAATAACTAAATCTATTGGATTTGTTTCCAGTAATTTTATCGCTGTTTCGCCATCCTTGGCAGATTTAACATCATAAGGTCCGCCTTCCAGAGCTTCCTGCAAGATGGAACGCATGCTATTGTCATCATCGACGATTAGCAGCCGTTTGCTCATTTAGTCTCTCCTTTACTAAGATTGAGCATTAGTTTTTGTTTTTCTCTTCTTCCCGAGTAATATTTTTCTGAACTTGCGTATATCTCTTCTCGATACCCACATGGTTTGGAGACGCCTGTGGGGTATCGTTTGACGATGAAAGCGCTTCCAATCCTCCCGGATACTTTTGATCAACCAAGGTAACCAGTTCTTCCAATCGATTTCGCGCAAATTCCAAATCTTTGGAAAGTTGCTTTTTAGTTTTCCGATTGTTTTGAATTTTTGAAAGGCTCCGGATTGTAAAAATAATTTGCCGAACACCAACCGGTTTAATCAGAAACCAATCTACGCAAGGTTCATCCGATTTTAAAATGTTGCTGATATCCTGGTATTCACAAAACAGGACTACACCCAGATCAGAATATTTTGTGCGAATTTCTTCACAAAGCGCCAGTGCATTCTTCACTGCGGAGTATTCGATATACAGTTGATTGAGACTTCCGGATTCCACCAATTTTTCGCAACTATCCCAAGAATGAGCAATGACAATGCCGGAATCAATGTAAACCAATTCCTGTAGAATCAGATCTAAGCCCGATTTTTCTTCAATAATAAATCCGATTTGTTCTTGAGTGTCCAAATACAATTACCCGGAATCACCGGTTGATTCACGAAATTCGTAATACATACTGAAAATTAAATGATCCATAATCTCCCTGGGATCTTTTCCGTCGGACGGGAAGGTAGACAAACCACAACGAAGTTCAAGTTCACTTGATCCGTAGGATTGGGCGAATTGAGCTTTAATATCCATCAATTTAAGTTCAACCTCAATTGGATTTGCCAGCGGCAGCACGCACAGGATGTTGTTCATAAACCGGTTGACCTGCGGCTCAAGTGTACTGAATTCACTAAGCAGTAAATTATTGCAAAAATTCATACTCTCAACCGGAAGTGATTCCAAACCGCCGGGATGGTGAACCTGCAACAAAATAAAGGATACTTTAGTGGAATGATCAATTTGACTTAATGCATCGCCGACAATTCCCAAATCATCAATCGATTGGATACCGGTACCGTCCGGGCCGGTGATTTCGGTGGTCCGATGGGAATGGAGCAGCGGCGAAATCTGGGTAGCTACGATTTTGTACAATTTGATCTCTTCACTGTTTTCGTGTAAACCTTTTCGCGGATCCAGCACACACACATATCCGATGGTTTGATTCATAAATCGAATGGGAGCCATAATCATTAAATTAATTTTCTTCCCTAATTTGACTGGCTGGTCATTCCATTCGATTTTACCATCAGATATTTTGAATACCTGGGTATGCTCAAGAGTTAGAATTTCACCGTTAATTGTCGTCGCAGAAGAAAGTGCAGATTCTGAAATTTCTTCCGGCAGCCCCCTGGACTGTAAAACCGAAAATTGCCGGGTGGATTCATTTTCAATAAAGATACCGGCCTTTTTTACGCCCATCCCTTCGGTAAATGTATCCAGGATCATATCAGAAACAAGATTCAAATCCAGCACCTGATACATAATCGAGGATATCTCATAGAGCATGGTAATATCCGCTAACATTTTCACAATTTGCTTGTTCAGGCGGATATTTTCCCGACCCAACGTCAATTTTTCCACAGCCCTGTCTAAAACCGCCTGTATTTCCGTCAATTTGAATGGTTTCCTCAGGTAATCATACACGCCCTGCTGAAGGGCCTGAATTGCCGAATCAATAGACGCATACCCCGTAAAAATGATCACCATGGTATCGTCCTGGAATTTGTTAACCGTATCCACAATTTCCAATCCGGAGATACCCGGCATTTTTAAATCCGTAAAGACAACATCGAATTGATGAGTTTTAAGATATTCCCGGGCTTCTTCAGATTGTGTAAAACCTTTAACCTTGTACCCGTGGTCATTCAGATAAGTTGTAAGTAATTCAACGATGGATTCTTCATCATCCACAATGCAAATTTTAATCGTCTCTTTGGACATGTTAATCCAGACCTTCTTTGCCGATGGCATTTGATTTTCGATAATATTGAACTGCTTTTTCAGCGATGGCGACATAGTCCTGAATAGTCCCCATGGTTATTGTTACACCATGATAAACGGTATCCAAAATATTTATACATTTTGATCGATTTGCCGAGGTTCCCTTTTCATCCAGTGTGGATAATTGATCCTCCAGTTTAGTCAATTCCGCTTTGACGACTTCAATCTCCTCCTGTGCATTACTGAGCTTGTTTTCTTTTTTTTGCGTCAAATTGTCAAATCGCTCTTTGAGCAGATGAAAAAATTCTACCTGTTTCTCCAGTGAAGAGAGTCGTTTTTGTAATCCGGTATATTCTGTCCGGAGAGATTTCCGCCGGGAATCAATGGACACATTTTCAAAACCGGTTAAACCGATTTCCGTTGGCGTACCTCGCTCACCGCCAACCACGCGTACGTCAATACGGTCTTCGGCCAATACTTTCCCGCCCCGAATTAAACCTTCAGCTGTATTGACGGAAATAGCACCACCGGACTGCACTACAGAATTCAAGATGTACTTTTCAACAGTTATATCTTTTCGGGCGCTTACGTTGGCATTCTGGATGAACGTACACTTTATATTTCCTCCTGAAAGGATTTTTGCACGATCCTGTCCCATGATGCCATGTTTAATGGTGATATCGCCATTTCGCGAATACAAGGAGGCGGCTTCCACCATTCCGTTAACGATCAAACTTTCGGTGGCATCCACACGGAATCCGGACCGGACATCGCCTTCGATTAGAATGACTCCATCAAATTTTACATTCCCGGTTTTAAAGTTTACATCTCCGTCAATATAATACACATTGTCCACAATGATTTTATTTTCCCTGAAAAACACATACCCGTCCCGGGAAGCATAAAGGGTAAGTCCATCTTCGGAAATTCGGGTATTTTTACCGGACAAATAGTATAGAATTGTATGAGATGATTGAGAACCGGATTCCAAATCGTCCGGCGGGATTACTGAAACCAGCTCCTGCCCCTCCTTGACAGTCTGGAACTCCTTTTTTTGCTTAAAATCAACACGACCTTCTTCATCTTTTTGAGTGGTGAGTTTAAAGGGTTCTTCAATGTACCAGATGAATGAATCATCATTATAGTCAATCTCAGTAATGATTTGATCGTGCGTTACACGATGATCGGTAACCAGTTTTTCCAGCAAGGTCTGATTAATTTCCAGTGGCCACTCAGCGCTCTTTATCTGCGCCTTGATCTCATCGGCAGTTGGATAACTTTCCGGAGGTGCTTCAACGGTGAGTAATCCTACCCGGCCATCTTCACTTAATTTGACTTGAATGTCTTTCATCCCCTGTCAGCTTGTCAAGAATGATCCAGTTCAAATCTGATTTCACTCGTTCGCCCGCAGGAACAAGTAAAGTACAATCCAACAACAGTTCCTTCTTCGATAATGGGCTCGACCATTTCTGAGGAAGGATCATCAACACTGGCAGTGTTCGGTTTTATCCGCATTGGATCAGTTACGGACACCGTCTTTTTTTTCAAAACGTGTCCATGCAACCTGCGTGGTTTTGCACCTGAACTGTTTTTGGCAGTCAGACGTTCAAAATCTGAATCTTCGGCCATCGTTTAGTTTCCCTTTATGATGGAAAGTACAGAATTAATATTGGGAATTTCGTCTGAAACCTGTTCCCAAATAGCTCCATCAGTCATGGCATTGCCTTCGCCCCAATCAGGATGAATTAAACCCCAAACCTGAAGTGATTCCAAGGGCGAATCCTGGTTCGATTTCACAATATTGGGAAG
This sequence comes from uncultured bacterium, assembly GCA_964549745.1. Taxonomy (GTDB): domain Bacteria; phylum Fidelibacterota; class Marinisomatia; order Marinisomatales; family J089; genus J089. The sequence goes on from CAZJWP010000034.1 coordinate 4,518, forward strand.
ATGCGTATTACATATTTGGTCGGTAATCCGGACCAGCCCGATTAATTCCCGGTATTCCGAATCCGGACAGTCTACGGGATTGTGATGGTATTCGATCGTAGCCTGAATCGATTTGGGCATCATCCATTTTTCAGCCAACCAGACACCGGCCTGACAATGTGTTATCCCAAAATGATCCATCTCGATATCAATTGTGGATTCTTCCGAATCACGAATGGTATTCACCGTATCCATAAATCGCTTGGGATCCAGGCGGAAAAGAACCAACTTCCCAATATCGTGCAGTAAACCCATAGCGTATGGATCTGAGGAAAGCTTAAGATTCCAGGACTTTGCCAATGATCTTGAAATATGTGCGGCAGAAACTGAATGATGCCAAAAATCTGTCCAGTTTATCCAATAAGTCTGGTCACCTTCTATAACGAACGACTTGATGATCGAGAAACTTAATACAAGGTAAGTCAGGTCATTTAATCCAATGGTAACAATCGCCTGTTTCAGATTGTCGACTTTATAATGTTGACCATAAAAAGCAGAATTCGCCATTTTGAGAATCTTTAATGCAAGCGGTGGATCTTTCTCAATTGTCGGTAACATTTGACTCACGGAGAGCTTGTCTTCTCTCCGAAGAGATAATATTTCAGCGGCCACGGAAGGCAGAGAAGGCAAACCTTCCAGGTTTGCAATCATCTGGCGATATTCGTCGGGAGAAATCGGATTCATAGCACTTTTGTCCTTCCCATTAACATCATCCTTCAATCAGGCTTATGGTTTTTTTAATCGAATCCATCTGGTCTTCAAGATTTCCTAACACATCGGTAACTGTTATACCGGCCAGGTTTTCGTAATGAGATTGAAGCAAGGTCCACCCTTCCAAATCTTCTTTTATTGACGATAAAGGTGCTGTTCCAAAATTCAAACCTTTTGCATTTGCAACGGAATCCGACACATTAATCAGTGCGGACAATTTCTGGAATTCTTCAATCGGAGCTGCTTCGGGATTGTGATGAAACGCGACACCGTTTACCAAAGATTCAGGCAGCCCCCATTTTTCCATCATGATCCGGCCAGCTTCAATATGACTCAGACCAAACAACTCTAATTCCGCATCGATGGAAGAATAATTCGAACTCTGTGCAAGGAGAAGGACCTCTTCATATAATTCATCATCCAGCAAGTATAAGATTAGTTTCCCAATGTCATGAAGAAGCCCCAGAGAAAAAGCACTGTTCGGGAAGCCCAATCGATATTTTTTATTCATTTGGTCCGCAATATGCCCCGTCGCTGCGCTGTGTTCCCAGAATCTTTTCCAACTGATGGGACTAAACCGGTCACGATCAATTGTTTTTGCCACTGAAAATACCAGAGCTAACACGGTCAATTCCTGCATTCCAATGATAACAATAGCTTGTCGAAGAGATTCCACTTTGTATTTCACTCCATAGTAAGCTGAATTGGCAGTTTTAAGAATCTTCATTGCCAGCGAAGGGTCTTTGGAAATGATTGGGATCATTTGACCAATGGATATGTTATCATCCCGCAAAACCTGCTGCAACTGTGAAGCGATAACGGGAAGCGTGGGTAAACCCGCCATATTATCAATTTGTTGCAAGAATTGGTTGCGCTTTGGATGATCAAGCGGCTTTTCAATATCAAAGTCGAAATTCACGTGGACAGTCCTTTCTGACATTTAGTCCGGATCAAATCTTCGGGATTCCTTCCCAAAGTCGCATGCGAGCGAGTCGTTGCAAATTTTATGCCATCACTCTTCAGATACGGGGATTCCAAAACCGTATTCCTTCTGAGTATATACGGTTTTCAAAGTGTTCGTTCCAGTCGAAAATAAGGCAAATAAACCATTCGGAGGAAAATTTTTCCGCCATAATTTTTCACGCAATAATACGAATGATTTGTAACTTCAGATCAATTTCAAACCCATAGACAGCGCGATGGAAAAGACTCAAATACTTATTGCCGAAGATGATCCGGGATTCATCCCCTTACTCAAAAATTTTCTATCTGATGTTGATGCGGAGATATCAATTGCTTCAGACGGGCAGGAAGCCTACAAAATGGCGCTAACATTGCAGCCAAGCCTCATACTCTCAGACTGGATGATGCCGGGGCTAAATGGTGAAGAACTCTGTCAAAAAGTGAAGCATAACGATTTGCTAAAGACAACGTATTTCATCATGCTTACCTCCCGGGATCAAACGGAAGACCTGGTGTCCAGTTTGAAAAGCGGAGCCGATGATTTTATTCCAAAACCACCCAAACCACGCGAGTTGCTCGCCAGAGTCCAAACCGGACTCCGGATCGTCGAACTCCAACGCGAATTGACAGAGCTTCAAAAAATTCAAAGTATTCGTGAAACGGCCATTACGGCAAATCACGAAATCAACAACCCGCTTCAATCAGTATTTATGAATGCTGAATTGATTTTATCCCGAAACAATGATTTGGATGACTGGACACGCAAGGCGATTGAGAAAATAATTCATTCCGCCGAACGAATCAGGGATGTGACCCATAAAATGAGTAATATCATTAAATCGTCTTCGACGGAGTATACACCAGGCGGCCCAACGATTATCGACCTGGATAAATCAGAATTTGATTAAATTTATTGACCTGATTCCGCGTTCGGAGCCCCTGCATTTGCAGGTGCAGAACCCGATTGGGATTCTTCTTTTTTAATCTCCAGCATCGATTTTGTTTTAGCTTCGATTGATCCACGCTCGTACACAATCTCAACCCGTCTATTTTTAGCCCGGTCTTCAGGAGTATCATTGGATCCAATCGGACGATACTCGGCAAAACCTTCGCACGATAGTTGTTTCGGATTAATTCCCTGTTCAATCAGATACCGTACAATTTTTGAAGCGCGATTTGCAGACAATTCCCAATTTGAAGGAAATTCATCGGTATGAATGGGGACATTGTCCGTGTGCCCTTCAATTTTTATATGATAATCGAATTGTTTCAGCAGTTCGGATATCTTTTCCATAATATCTTTACCGGCATTCACAAAATCGGCGTCACCCGGAGGGAATAAAATCACATCCGATATGGTAATCACTGCTCCGCGATCGTCCTGTTGGACGTTGACCATTCCCCCTAGCTTATTTTTCAGGACGAATTCCTCAACATCTGATTGGATACTGTCCATTTGAGCTTTCACCATTCCACCCAATTCGTCAACGGCGTCGGGTTGTTTTTCGGCTTCTACGCCCATCATCTCAAGCCCTTCACGGGTACCGGATTCCGGGACATTTTGTTTTCCAATCGAACTTTGCAAAGATTGAATTAATTCTGCGAAATCATCCATTTTTGTTTCACTCATCGAAAAGAGTAAAACGAAGAAACAAAGCAACAAAGTCATCATGTCGCCGTATGTTGCCAACCAACCTTCGCCGCCCTGATCTCCATCATCATCTTCAAAGTCAAATTGTGCCATTTTTTACTTTTTCTTAGACGCCGACACTTTTGAGGAAGACTTTTTCTCTAATTTTTTCTCTTCCTCCTTCGAGAGAAATTTCTTCAATTTATTTTCCATCAACCGGGGATTTTCACCTTGGCGAATAGATTTGAGTGCTTCGATTTCCAGGTTCATTATCACCGATTCCTGATGGCTACGTCGTTTTAACTTTACAGACATCGGTGCGAAAAAAATATTAGCCAACACAGAACCATAGAATGTGGTGATAAGTGCAACCGCCATCTTGGGACCGATACTGGATGGATCATTCAAATTCGCCAGCATTTGCACCAGTCCAATCAGAGTCCCAATCATACCAAAAGCAGGTGCATAATTAGCCATTTGGCCAAAGATTTCCCAACCGACTTTATGACGCTGTACCGTGTTGACAATCTCAATTTTGAGAAGATTATCGATGGTATTTTGGTCCACACCGTCAACAATCAGCATCAAGCCTTTTTTTATAAAATCATCTTTGATATTTTTTATCTCTTTCTCTATGGCAAGGATTCCATCTTTTTTTGCTGTTTCTGCTAACTTGATCATCATACCGATCAGTTTTTTAGGATCAGGCGCTTTAAATAGAAAGATACGTTGTACCATCCCAAATACTTTCAATACATCGGTCATCGGATAGGCAACAAAAGTGGCCGCAAAAGTTCCACCGGCAACGATTGCCAACGATGGAATATTAATAAAAATGTCGAGCCCGCTGTTCTGCGTGATTGACCAGACAACCAAACCAAGTCCCGAGATAATTCCTAATATGGTTGCAATATCCATTCTTATACCTGAATTAATATTCCTTCTTTAAGCGAATCGGTTTTATTGTAATTCAATATAGTTTTGATATTTGCCTCCGTCAGTACCGTACCTTCCGGCATTAATTTCAAACCGGTATTGGTGAATAAATCGTTTGCCAGGACCATCCCCTCTTCCAGTTCGGTCACAACCAGTTTTTTGGTAATTCTGGCTTTCCTCCGTTCGGCGATTGTTGAAATGTACTTTTTCAATCCCTGGATAATATGCCCGTCATACAACGTTTCAGAAAGAGAGGTCATTTCCTTGTATACTTTCCAGAATTCAGTTGCTTCTCTGGCTAAATAGGTTTTTTCGTCATAATCCGAAGCCACGCGCAGTATCCGCGATTCGATGGGGATTAACTCGCCTTCCAGTCCGTCCGGTTCACCGCTTCCATCCACATTTTCATATATATGACGGATAATGGTCGCAGCATTTTCGAGGCCGAAATATCCTTTTAACAATGTTTCCCCAACTAAAGGATGCTGGGATATTATTCGTCTTTCTTTCTCTGTCCATTCTTCAGCCGGTTTCCGAATAATCTCATCGGGAACACCCACTTTCCCGATTTCATGCAAAAGCGCTGCGATGCGAAGATCTTTGGTAACACTGATATTTAATTCCAGCTCAGTCGCAATATGCAAAGCAATTTTTGCCACTTCCTGGGCATGATTTTTATTCTCCGGATTCCTCAATTCAACAATGGTAGCCAACAGATTGACCAAGTCGTTTGAATTTTTTTCCAGGGATTGATTCAGATCGACCTGTTGCTTATGCGATTCTTCCAATTCCTCCATCAGGAAGGAAATTTCCTTTAAGGTATTGTTTAGTCTCTCTTTCTCATTTTCGGCCGAACGGTTTGCCGATTCCAACATCGTCTTGGTATGAAGAAGCTCTTCGTTTACCCTCCGCATTTCTTCGTTTTTTATGACCAGATCGTCCTGGAGTACTTTGATCCTTAAAAGAGCATCAACTTTTGCACGGGCCTGTTCGGGATCAAAAGGTTTCGCAAGGTAATCATCCGCACCAATCTCCAAACCTTCCACAACCTTGTTTTTTTCAATGCTGGCGGAGACCAGCATGAATTTTATCGTTTCGAATTTCTTATTGGCCCGGATGCGCTTGCAGATTTCAAAACCGTTAATATCCGGGAGCATTACATCAGAAATAATGAGATCGGGTTGTTCTTCTTCCGCCAGTTTTAAACCGGACTCACCGTTTTTTGCTTGAAAGAAATTGTAATTGCGGCCTTTAAAGATGCTTTTTAGTAGCAATAAAATTCCAGGATCGTCGTCAATCGCTAAAATTTTAAATGGATGGTCGGGTATATTCATCTTTAATCTATTGTTTCCGGAAGGAGCCGGCAAAAATTAATGCACTTCATCCGCTTTTTCCAACATTCCATCTTGATGATTATCCTGGTTATGAAATAAACTAAATAACTCCTGCTTCCTGAATCGCCATTGTCCACCAATTTTAACTGCAGGAATTTTACTTTCCTTTAAAAGCTGATACATAGTTCGCTTTTGAATCTGAAGTAATTCACAGGCTTCCTTAAGATTTAGAATTTCTTTCTTCATTGAAATAGTAAATTGCATTTATTTGCAACTATTTGCAGTTCATCGTGTAAAAAAATTTTCCAATATTAAAGATCTCCGGAATTTAAAAGACGATCCACAATGGTATTGATCACTTCGTCCGAACCATAATACCCGGACTGAACCTGATCGGAAATTCCGGAAATATCTTTGGTACTATCCGGATCAACCTGCCCGGATTGGCCGGTTACACCTGAATGTGCGGATATTGCCCTTGAAATTTCGTTATAGACTTCATCCCTGTTATAAGCACCGTTTTTAATGTTGGTTCTGATTCCAGACAGTTTCTCATCGCTTAGCGTTGGAAGTTTATCGATTTCATCAACGTAACTTTTCAGCGAAGACTTTTGCCCCAATAAGGTTTGCGCCTCTTTCGAAATCGAGACCTGATCTTTGATTTTACCGGACTTAGGAGCTATTGATGAAGCTTGTGACGCCTTATCCGCCTCTTTTCGGGAATCCACCCGTTGGCTTTGCTTTTGCTCCAGTTTTTTGATCTCCGGATGGAGACCGATGATGTCTTTAATTGGCGTCACGTTTTATTCCTGTTGAATATCAATATACCTAGCTTTCTTCAATTTCTGAAAGGCATGATTGGACACCTTCCTATTCCTAATATCGGCAATTCGGCTCAATTCTTGAACATTTTCCATTTTCTTGCGATAGATAATGTCCTTGAGATTGGCGTCAATATTAATGATTTCCCTACTTAAATCTATCACTTCCTGGCGTAAACGCACCTGGTTCTTATCCAAAGGTGCGGTGTGTTTCATCCGTACTTTTTCCAAAGTATTGATCTCATTCAACCAGTTTTCCCGTTTTTTAAAGAGATTCAACAAAGAATCGGTTGTTTGAGAATCCAGATCCTGATACACGGATTCTGTCTCTTCCAGGATCGTTCGGAAGTACTCTTTTTCCTGCAGGAGAAGTTGGGTTAATCTTTGAGAGGAATAGGGCATGTATTATCCCGCTTTATTGAAAAGCATTCCTTCCAGATTCTTCATTTTTGCCAACAACGCCAACATTTCTTTTGATGGAATTTGCCTTATCACTTTTCCCGTTGATTGGTCTTTTACCAGAATGACCATTTCACCACTGGCCTCATCTTTGACAAAATTCAGTTTAGTCCCAACAGTTTTGACAAACTGATTGTAGGATTTGACCATCTTATTTATGTCCACTTTGGATTTTTTTGGGGCTGGTTTTTCCGGAGCTGATTTATGTTCAACCGGGGGGAGTTTGCCACTTGGCAATTTTACGGCTGGTGCCGGATTGTCTGAACCTTTAGGTGACATATTTGAAGACGGGGAAACTGTATGTATTGAATCCATTTCGTCCTCCTATCCTGACATGATCTTGTTCATGGTGGTTTGTTGATTGTCTAATTGAATCATCAACTCCTGAAGTTTTGAGAATTCATCCCGCAAATTTTGCTCTTTTTTGGTCAGGATGGAGTCCCATTGACTTATCCTGTCGTCCAGGTAAGTCGTTTGAGTCGTGATATTGTCTTTAGACTGATCAATTGTTCCATCCACTTTGGTGAAATTATCCAGATAATCCACCATTTGGGTTGCTATACCCGATGTTGAGTTGAAAATATCCGATACAAAGGTGGAGTTTGCCTCAATGGCTGTGGTCAATTTAGCCGCATCTTTTATTGACAATTTTCCTGTATCATCGGCTTCAATGCCAATATTGTAGAGTTTGGAATAATCACTGTTACCTACCGAGGATACGGTGCTTAACGTGTAATCACGTAAACTGTTTAAAATACCACGATAAGTGAGATCATTGGCTAAAGGACCTCTTTCGTAAGTATCCGGATTGGTTTGTGTTTGCGATCTCAGGTAATCTACGACTTCATTGTAGCTGTCGATAAAATCCTGGACATCCGATTTAACGGCATCGGTGTCAGCCGAAATAGTCAAAGTCTCAGCAGATGCAAATGTGTTCAACAACTTGACCGTCACGCCCGGAAGCGCGTCCGTCAGATTATTTTCATCGCGATAAAAGGAAAGTCCATCCATCACAAAATTGGAATTAAGTCCACTGTCCGTTGCACCGGTACCAATAGCGGTAATATACCCGCCGGAAGTCCCGGAAGATTGCACAGCACTGTTCACCTGGAGCGATGATAACAAACTGTCCGTACTGTCTGTGAAGTCCATCCGATACGTATATCCGGAACGTTCACTTCTTAATACAATTCTTGAAGTCCCGCTCTCTTCATTAACGACAGTGGCATGTACAACTTCGTCACTTTCAATCGTATCCGCCGTGACGGCGCCGGCCATGGCCGTATTGATGGCATCGGCAATATCAGTTAAGACCGTGTCATCTGTTTGTGTAAAGGTGCTGGCACTGATCGTTACATCCACTGTAGTACGATTATTAGGATCCGCATCAGTTGGATGTGCTACTTCAATCGAAAATGTTTGATCGGCCGTGAAACCGGTAAAACTTGAATTGGTATCGGTATATTGCTGCGTAACCCGAGTATCGGATGAAGCCAGTTGACTTACGGTCAAACTGTGATTACCTAAATTGGCCGTGGATCCGGCAGAAACAGTCACATTGTCCGAATTACTGGACGATGCTTTTTTAGTTGCGAAATAGTCAGTGATCGAATCGGTGAAGTGCTCCATTTTGCTTTGAAGATCCATTAATTTGGATTTCAAACTGACCAAAATGGACTTTTTATCGTCCAGATCGCTTTTCTGAGTATTCAGAGTGTCGCGGGGCTTTTGGGCTGCCCGCATAAATTGTTGCACGAGATAATCGATATTCGAAGTGCCGGTATATGCTGAGGTAATGTCTATAGCCATGCTATTTACCTCAAATGGTACGCCTTTTTCCAGGTAGTGCGTAGATCCTTTAAATGACTTGTTGCGCTCGTGAAATGGTGTTTTCGGATTTCCGATTGAATAAAGCCATAGGTGTCGTAAAAATTATTAGCTAAATCAGTATATTTGTAATCCAGTGCATTGATCAATTCCTGAACTGCCTGTAATGCAAGTGATTGGTCTTCCTGAAGACAGGCTTTCACAGCGACATCGTAGATATATGCAATCAGTTGTTCCGGTGACGCTGAGAAAATCTTCTGGGTTGTATAGGGGTCAGTTTGCGATTGTGGTCTGTCCATTGTTGTGAATTGCACCTATCCTTCTCCTATCCTGATTCAAACTTCGTGCCAACTACTTTTCGAAAAACATCAGTTAATTTTTAGAGAGAAAAAGTTTCTGAAATAAATGGGAGTGGGAAAAAATATCCCACCCCCATTCCAGGTCTACCTAATTCCGAATTAACGGAACAAGGAAAGGACTGTCTGCGGTGCGGCGTTTGCCTGGGTAAACGAGGAGAATGCCGTTTGTTGCAGAATTTGGAGTTTCATAACATCCATCTGCTCTTGAGCAAAGTCCGCGTCTTCAATTGAACTACGCACAGACTCAGTATTGGAGATTGCGACACCCAGAGTACCTTCTTTGGAGTTCAATCGTGATTGATACTGTCCAACGACTTGTAGTTTGTTTGATAAAGTCGTGATGGCACTGTCAACTGAAGTGATCGCGGCAGCAGCGGATGCTACTGTAGTTAAACTCAGTGAGTTTATGGTTAACGCAGCTGAATCGGAATCTCCGAGGGATACAGCAAGTGTATCCGAAGCGCCGTCGCCCGTGTGGAAGGAACCGGAATAGGTGCCATCGACCAAATTGTTACCATTGAACTTGGTCGTACTGACAATATCGTCGATTTCTGTAATAAGGGCTGAAACCTGGCTGTCCAATGCAGAACGTTGTGTAGCCGACAATGAGTAATCTGATGCCTGGGTCGCTTTTTCTTTAATGGTCTGAAGAATATCCATGATATTCTGGTATCCGCCTTCGGCCACTGACAACACATTTTTGGCATTGTTGACATTTTTCAACGCAACATTAAGACCACGTCCACGAGCTTCCAGACCTTTAGCTAACTGGTAACCTGCCGGATCTTGACCGACAGTAGTAATCCGTTTACCTGTAGCCAGTCTCATCTGGTGCAGACCGATCTGCTTGTTGATATCATTCAGGGAATTAAGGGATTGCATGGCACGTATGTTAGCCGCAATTCGTGTTAAATCTCCCATTTTAACCTCCGTGTTTTATTTATTACGGTGACATCCATTTCACCCAATGATTCTTGTTCTCCTAACTTTTCCAGTCTCAAAGAACCTGACAGATTTGCTGTCGTCACTTTTATTATCGGCTGTATTTCAAAATACTTTAAAGATTATATTATATAAGATTTCTCGTCGGAAGCTGATTGATATATAGAGTAAACCGATCCTAATGATCGGGGTAAAAGTTATTTTATTAAATCAGCATGCAATGTTGAATACAATTTTGAAAACACTGTTTCCCAGCTACAATCAGACGTTTGCCTGAATAGTTTAACGCCCGGATACCACGGTGTTGTTTTTCGATTGAATAGCCAACGCCAATCCGACCGATACGGCAGCAAGAGCCACGATTTTTTACGTAAAGCACCTGCCAGGTGAACAACAGCACTATCGATAGAAATAATCAGGTCCAGAGATTGAATCAGTACAGCCGTGTCTTCGAATGTGTTTATAAATGGCGCAAGATCAATTACTGGCGATTTTGACTGAAGAAATTGGTTGCGCCCTGGTCCAACCTGAAGACTGAAGAAAGCCGTCCCCGGAAGTTGAAAAAGCGTTGAATAGTCGTTAAACGAACAACTTCTGTTATGATCGTTATCGTGAGTGGGGCTGCCTGACCAAACGATCCCAATTTTTTTCAGCTGGGAATATGGGGCAAAATCAAAATATGTATCTTTTCTTCGAGGATAGAAATAGGGTGTATTTCGAGGGACATCCGCTAAAGTTTGAGTAAAATATTGAGGGATACTCATTAAGGGGATGTGGTAGTCAAATTCCTTTTCTGCCGGCTGGGACGACACAACCTGATCCGGACCTTCCATAGTGTCGACCAGTGAATGTAACCCCGGTTGAACTTCCACTATCACTCGCTTGAATTTTTGTTTGAGTAGTGGAATATATCGAACAAACTGGATCGTATCTCCGTAACCTTGTTCCGGCCAGACAAAAATTGTTTTGTCTTTTTGGGTTGAACCATCCCATTCTGGTTTTTGGAAACGACGTTTAATTTTTTGAAACTCATCTTTTTGCCAACGATATTCATATTCTTTAAATCCCTTGCTGTATTCGCCTGCCGACAAGTGAATAATAGCCCGATTCCAGTTTTCCTCATTTCCATCCGGATTTATCTCACACGCCTTTTCAATGGCTTCCTCTGCTTTTGAAAGCTTGTGACAGGCTAAATACAACGTGGAAATATTGGTATAGGTTGATGATTTCTCAGGGGCTAATTCTATCGCTTTGAGAAAACAGTCTTCAGCTTTCTTAAATAAATTAGTCAGGAGATATAGTGAACCTTGTGTATTCAGATAATCCACATTTTCAGGATAATATTTCAATGCTTTTTCAATATAGACCAAACCTTCGTCAAGTCGTTTGGTATCTTTATAGAGAACTGCCAGATTATGAAAAACTTCCGGAAAATCAGGTTTCAGCCGCTGAGCGATTAAATAATGTTTCTCTGCCTGCTCATAATTCAAATTTTGTTGTTGTAAAATCCCTAACCTGGCCTGCAATATGGGATCGCTTGGATTTTGCCTGACCAGATCTTCCAATTCTATATTTTTTGCGATAAGGTTCTTTTCAACCATTTCCTGGTTTGAGTCTAACTGTATTTTACCTTCTTTTACTTCTTTCTTACCTTCTTGCAACTTCCTTCCGGATTTGGATTGAGGGATTATGTATTCTTCAATTATTGTTTTTATTACATCCTGAATAACGGATTCCCAATCCTGGAAGTCAGGTTGTCTGAATATTCTCATCGTTGGATAATACGTCGTCGTATTTTTCTTGAGACCCCAACGAAAATCGGGTGTCCAGGGAATTAATGTCCATACCGGTAGGCCAAGGGCACCGGCCAAATGACAAATTGATGTATCCACAGAAATGAGCAAATCCAATTCTTTCAGGACCATCGCTGTATCCGCAAAGTTCTTTATGAAAGGAGTGGGGTCCGGCGACTCAGCGAGTTCACGGGGAATCGATTGCGAATTGAACTGAAGATTAATGAACTGAATATTCGAATTGATAGCCAACTGTTTAAGATAAACTGGATTAATGGAGCGATTATAATCGTTCTTATTGTCCGGATTGCCGGCCCAGGTTAATCCAATTTTGGGCTTTGAAACCTTCCGAAGGTCAAGTATGAACTTTTTCAGCGGCTCTTTAACAGTCGTATTTGGGAAAATATAGGGAATCGATACAACACGATCACTTTCTTTCTTCTCGAAGAATCTTGGCAAACTCATTACCGAAAGATGGGTATCGAATTCAGGGTGTTCCTGCCCCCGAATGATGAGTTGATCAATCCATGGATTATTTTCAAATAGGGGCTTAAGTGTGGATCTACATTCAAAAATAACGGTTGCACCTTCATTCTTCACTTTTCTTACATACCGGAAATATTGAATTGTGTCCCCAAATCCCTGTTCGGTCCAGATTAGGATTGTTTTACCTTTCAGTGAGGAACCATCCCATTCCGGACAACCATAGTCCGGGCTTCTTATAACCGGAAGGACTTTTCGATACTCATATTCTTTCCATCCTTTCGACAGTTTTCCAGTCGTAAGAAGATTAACTGCATATTTGACATGGGCTTGAGGAAATTCAGGCTCTATCTTGATTGCATCAACTAAACATTGGTTGGATTGTTCAAAATCTTTTTGCAGTGCATAATAACTGGCGACAGTATTCAATAAACGTGGAAATTGTGGGGCAATTGTAATTCCCTTTACCAGGATAATTTTCGCTTCCTCCATTCGTCCCAGACGCAATAAGCCGTCACCAAGAATATTGTAAAGATCGGGAACACCTTCTTCATGTTGAATGGCCCGGGTCACCCACCAGACACAATCTTTATATCGACCCATCTCCAGGTAAACCAGCCCAAGTTTTCCTTCCAATAATCCATTGTTTCTTATTATCTGATTAGCAATAACCAAACTTTTCTCTGCCTTTTGATATTTTCTTTTTTCAATTAAAATATCGGCCAATTCAAAATAAGCACAAATAAAATATGGATTTTTCTTTATACTATAATTATAGGCTATAATTGCCAGCATCTCTTGGTGATTCTCCCTTAAAAGGGAACCAACATCGCACCACCATTCTGCAGTTTTACCGGGAGACTCACTCTGCTGATCCAGGTAAGGTTTGATCTGATCAAATTGACCTGAATCAAGTAACGTACGCAATTGCTCCAAATGCGATTCAGGTCCTGACATAAAAATAATTAAAAATTATTCTTTGGAAATGATATTGGTGCGAACGCTCTGATCCGCCCATTTGAGGGCATTGACGTAATAAACCGGAAGCACCATCTCATCAATAGCCAACGATTGACAATGCGCACTGACAGCTTCCCACTGTCCTCTTTCATAAGCCACTACACACTTGAGTACTTCACCCATTAATCCCGTTTCTTCCAGAATCGCTTTTTTCACTAAATCCGAGATAGGGAGTTTTTCAAGAACCACCTCCTTAGACTGATTTACGATCGCATCAATCGAAGAAAACAATCCCATCAGGAATAATTCATCTTTCAATTTGGGTTTACCCAATGGATTGGCCAGAGATTCGGCAAACCGTGCCCGGATGACCGATTGCACCACCAATTCTTCCGGTACATTTTTACTCATGTTGGCAATAAATACCAGGGAAGCCCATTTACGGATTTCCATCACACCCAACAATGTAAGTGCATGCATGATAGAATTCACTTTAGTTCGGAGACCAAAAAATGCGGAATTGATGTACCGGAGCAGCTTGTAAGAAAGAGACAGGTCTTTTTTAATGATCGTTTCGATGCCTTTAAAATCCGGCTCCGGTTTGTTGATCTCATGAAGTAACCGGATATAATGATTAAGCTGAGGCGGAATTCCTTTTCCTGAAATTATATGTGGACGGCCGAAAAAATAGCCCTGGAACAGAGTATATCCCATTTCTCCTGCTTTCACAAATTCTTCAGTGGTTTCCACTTTTTCCGCTAAAAACCGAATTTGACGGTCCGGAAATCGCTGCACAATCGAACGTTGTTCGGCTTCCGGGCTTATCCGAAAATCCACTTTGATAATATCCGCTAAATCAATGAGCGGAATATATTTGTCAGCATATTCGAAATCATCCAAAACAATAGTGTATCCTTTGGATTTCAAATTCCGGCAAACTTTGATTACCTGGTCATCAGGTTCCACATTTTCCAGGATTTCAACAAATACATTTTCTTTTGGCAAAAGATGAACATATTCTTCCAATAGCAGATTATAAGTCATATTAATAAAGGCAGGATTTCCACCGGTAAGTGAATCAACACCTAACATTAAAAAGCTGTCAACAATCACTTTTGATGTTGCCGTATCACCATCTTGCGATGAATAAACATTATCACGATTTCCACGATATAGGAGTTCATAGGCATAGATATTCTTCCATCGGTCAAAGATCGGTTGCCGCGCAACAAATGTTTCCATTTTACTTGAAGATTCCATAGGTTCCTGTATGGATTGGTTTCGTAATAACTTGGTATTTTACAGAAGAATCAACATTGGGTACTATCCCATTTCTGTACAAAATTTGACATGCACATGTCACCAGAATCGCTCTAAACTTTGACCCCTAAATAAAAAGCCGTACCCGATATGAAAATTCTTGTCGTTGATGATGTAATGACCAATATTGTTCTTTTACAGAACTATCTTGCAGAACTGGGTGATATTGATTCAGCTCAGGATGGTAAAACCGCCAGTTCTCTTTTCAATGAAGCCGTTGAATCGGGTGAGCCCTATGATCTGGTCTGTCTGGACATCATGATGCCAGTATATGACGGACACTGGACGCTTATGGCCATGAGAGCCATTGAAGCCAAACAGGCTATCCCAAAAGAAAAGCAGGCTAAGATCATAATGATCACCGCACTGGCCAATCAAAAGGATGTGGTTAGAGCGCTCCAGGACGGTTGTGACAGTTATTTAGCCAAACCCATTAAAAAGTCCGTTTTATTTGAAAGATTAGAACAACTTAA
>CAZJWP010000035.1:0-19204 GCA_964549745.1 uncultured bacterium
AACCAAAACCTTTTGAAATTATTACAAAAAAATTCGTTTCAAATCGCATTCTTTCAACAACCGTAAAAAAGAAGTTTATTCTATCAAAGGTCTTTTTGTATTTTTCCGGGCTCAAAATGGAGTAAAAAATGAAACGAACCTTTCAACCCAGCAATCGGAAACGCAAGAACAAACACGGATTTCGCTCCCGGATGGAGACCGTGGGTGGACGTCAGGTACTGAAACGCCGCCGCCGCAAGGGCCGCAAGCGGCTTTCCGCCTGATTGTTTCGCAACACATCAATTTATCGGAGCGGCGGACTGTGATATCATGGTCGCGCCGCCTGTTTTTTTAGACCCTTCCCCTTCTTCCGTTGCATCGATCAACAAATAAAATTTCATGGATAAAAACAATCTTTTAGCCTTTTTACTCATTGCTGTCATCCTTATCCTGACGCCTTTCTATATGAATGTGGTGTCGCCGCCGAAACCGGCTGAAGCGGTTGCCGCCGATTCTTTATCGGTCCAGCCGGTAAAAACCGAACACGCGCCCGCTATAACTCCGGCGGCGCCGGCCGCGTTAAGCAAACCGGAACTTTCGGAAACCAGGCTTGACACACAAATGACCGATGCTGTCCTGGTGCACGTTGAAACCGACATGTATTCAGCGGAAATCAGTTCGGTGAATGGCGGCTCCATCCGGTCTTTTCGCTTACACCAGTACACCATGAATGACACCGAAGAAGTGGAGCTGGTGACTGAACAGAACCGGAACAATCTATTGCTCAGCACTTTTTCCATAGACGGTGATCCGGTTACGCTGAATCATCCCTGGACAATGGATGATACCAATTCTTTAGTGGAAATCTCAGATGAACCCCGGACGTTAACTTTTAAAACGGTTGCCTTGGGTCAGGTGGTGACCAAGTCGCTTACTTTTTATCCCCACACTTATAAAATTGATGTAAAAACCAACCTAACCGCACTGGATGAAAATTTAGCCGAAGGAACATTTAATATCTCCTGGAACGGCGGTATACCCGTCACCGAAAAGATCCCGAAGGACGATATCTATTATTTCCGTGGATATGTGAGCCAGGCCGGTGAGATCAATGATCCAAAGATTTCAAAAAAGAAAGCGCTTGATCAGAAAATGGTTGGGAATACGGACTGGGTTGCGGTTCGTTCCAAATATTTTGCTTTCGCACTTATTCCTGATATTCCCGGAATGGGCGCTGTGATAAGCGGTCACCAGGAAGACAAAGAACCCTTTTACAATGTGGGATTGATTTTATCAGCCGGCCAACCCCAAAACATGACCCTCTATCTTGGTCCGCTGGAATATAAGCGCATTCAAAAGATTGACGGACTGGATCACATCATGACCTTTGGCTGGTCCATTATCCGCCCCATTAGTCTGGCTGTTTTGTATGTGTTGACCTTTACCCATCGCTACATACCTAATTATGGCTTTATTCTGATCTTGTTTGCCATTGCGGTCAAACTCATCGTTTACCCTTTGACAAAGAAGAGCTACCAGTCCACGAAAAAGATGCAGCAGGTTCAGCCTCTCCTTGCAAAGCTGAAAGAAAAATACAAAAGCGACCCACAGAAGTTGAACAAGGCCACCATGAACCTTTATAAAGAACAAGGTGTCAATCCTTTGGGCGGCTGTTTACCGCTTCTGATTCAAATGCCGCTATTGATCGCGCTTTTCCAGGTTTTCCGTTCCACGATTGAGTTACGCGGTGCACCTTTTGTTTTGTGGATCACAGATTTGTCTGCACCGGACACCCTGCTTCATATTGGAAGTTTTCCACTGAATATTTTGCCTATTGTTATGGCTGTGACCATGTTGTTCCAACAGATGATGATGCCTGCTTCCGGCGGCCCCGGGCAGCAGAAAAGCATGGCCTACTTCATGAACATATTCATGTTGTTCATCTTCTACCGTTTCCCCAGTGGTCTTAACCTGTATTACACCCTGTTTAATGTCTTAACCATTGTTCAACAAAAATACCTGACTCCGACAGACGAAACACCCGTTCCGGTTCCCGCCAAAGCCGCAAAGAAAAAATGAACATGCCCGATACGATTGTCGCCCCGGCCACGCCTTCCGGTGTCGGTGGGCTGGCGGTCGTTCGCATCAGTGGCCCCAAGACCCGCGGAATACTGGTTTCCCTGGATAAAATCCATCGGGAGCCGGAAGCACGACTCGCACAATTTGTTCATCTTGTGGATGATTCCGATGTAGAGTTTGATGATGGTATCGCGATCTATTTTCCCTCTCCCAATTCTTATACCGGCGAAGACGTGGCCGAAATTTCCTGCCACGGAAACCCGCTTATAGTCCAACACCTGGTGGCTGTTTGTCGCCAATTAGGCGCCCGGATTGCTGAACCGGGAGAATTCACTCAAAGAGCTTTTCTCAACGGTAAACTTGATTTAATCCAGGCTGAAGCCGTGGCCTCATTTATTGAAGCTCAGTCAACAGAAAGCGCGCAGTTAAACCACCGATTATTGCGCGGTGAGTTATCGCAAAGGTTGGACAGTATGAAATCCGATTTAATGTCACTTTTGCAATCCGTGGAGTTCATCCTTGATATTTCCGAAGAAGATGCGGATAATGCTTTTATACATAAATTGGAGTTAGATACGAAGCGTCTCGCCCAATCAGCGGAACAAATGATTTCGACCTATTCCCGCGGCCGCTTGCTTACGGAAGGCGCCACCGTTGTTCTTTATGGTCCGCCTAATTCCGGAAAATCCACCCTGCTAAATCGGTTGTCCAACTCCGATCGGGCCATTACCAGTGCGGAACCGGGAACCACCCGCGATTATCTGGATGTTCGCATTAACCTGGACGGAATTCCCGTGACTTTGATCGACACGGCCGGTCTGCGTGAAAGCAACAGCGCCATTGAAGCGGATGGTATCCGCAGAACACGTGAATTGATGAACAATGCTGATGTACTGGTCCGTATTCAATCCGCTGATGAAATAAATGAAGAAACAGCGGATTCAGGCCGCGAAAAGCCGCACTTGGAGGTGATGAACAAATCCGATCTTCTGCCACCTAAAATATTGGCAGAGAGAAAAACGGATTTTCCGGACCGTCACCTGATTTCGGCTTTGAACGGTGATGGCGTAAGCACGCTTCTAAACGCCATTAAAAAGGTTCTGGGCGGAAGCGCTATGACTTCTGATGAAATGGCGCTTACCACGGCGCGTCAATACGATGCACTTGTTGCCTTTCGAACGCCCCTAGTTCAAGCGCTGGAAATTTTGAACTCTCACAACCCGTCTTTGGAGCTGGTATCGTTTGAGTTTCGCGAATCACTTCAAGCGCTGGATCAGCTTCTGGGCAAAACAACACCTGACGATATTATAAATGGTATTTTCAGTTCCTTTTGTGTCGGGAAATAGTTCCACGTGAAACAGAGTAAACCTCAATTTGAAATTCTGGTTGTCGGAGGCGGACATGCCGGCGTGGAAGCGGCATCCGTTGCGGCGCGTTTGGGTCAGAAAACTGCCTTGATTACTATGGATCTGCGCAGCATCGCCCGCATGTCTTGTAATCCTGCAATTGGCGGCCTGGCAAAAGGTCAGATCGTCCGTGAAATTGATGTGCTGGGCGGAATTATGGCTAAATTCTCTGACCAGGCCGGACTCCAGTTTAAGATTTTGAACCGCTCCAAAGGACGATCGGTCTGGTCTCCGCGGGCGCAGGTGGACAAGCGTATTTACGAAAAGCTTGTTCAGCAACATTTGAATTCCTTAGAAAATTTAACATTGATTCCCGGCGAGGTGACCGACCTTCTGGATCACGACGATAAAATCGAAGGAGTCGTCCTGTCTGACGGGTCCGAAATTTCCGGTCGGGCGGTGATTCTTACCTGTGGTACTTTTATGAACGGACTCATTCACATTGGTCCTCAGAAAATTCGTGCCGGGCGGATGGGTGAGTCGGCCGCAGAAGGCATCACCGAAGCCTTGCATAAACGTGGTTTTAAAACCGGGCGTCTTAAAACGGGGACACCGCCGCGTTTGGATACATCTACAATTGATTGGTCGAAAACCCAGCCGGTCACCGGTGATGAGCATCCCGTTCCATTTTCATACCGGACTCGCCAATTTGATCCGCCGAATCTTCTCTGTCACCAGGTGTACACGTCCGAGTCTGTTCACGACCTTATCCGGGAAAATTTACTGGAATCACCCATGTATTCCGGCGACATCAATGGCGTCGGCCCCCGGTATTGCCCCTCTATTGAAGATAAGGTGTATCGCTTTGCGCATCATCCGAAGCACCTTATCATGCTCGAGCCTGAATGGCGCGACTCGAATCAGATTTATGCCAATGGTTTTTCCACAAGCTTGTCCGAATGGGTTCAGCTTGAAGCCCTGCGGAAAATTCCGGCTTTAAAGAATGTAGAATTCCTTCGGCCGGGATATGCCATTGAATATGATTTTATTCCACCCAAACAACATAAAAGTACGCTGGAGTCCAAATGGCTTTCCGGTTTGTTTTTTGCCGGACAGGTCAATGGTACCTCCGGGTACGAAGAGGCGGCCGGGCAGGGTTTAATCGCCGGAATAAATGCCGTGGCGCGAAATGCTGAGACGGAACCCTTAATTCTGGGGCGTGATGAGGCGTATCTGGGTGTCTTAATTGATGATTTGATCACTAAAGATACACTGGAACCTTACCGCATGTTTACATCCCGGGCTGAATTTCGGCTCCTGCTCCGTTTTTCCAATGCGGATACGCGACTCTTACCCTACGCCAGAAAATATCGATTGCTTTCAGATGAACACCTTTCCTTTTTGGAATCAAAACTGCGTCAAACTTCTCGAATATTGGATAAATTGGATTTTTCTTTGACTCCAAAAGATATAAATCCGATTTTATCTTCACGACAGGCAAAGCCTATTAACCAAAAACAACCGGCAAAAAAATTACTTAAGCGACCCGAAGTTTCTATACGTGATCTCCCTTTGTCTGCACTTTCTTTTACGGAGGAATTTGAGCCCTGGATCCGCGATGAAATCCTGGGAGAGGTGGAAACAGAAATCAAATACGAAGGCTACATTCATCGGCAGCTTCAGCAAATCCAAAAGGCAAGCCGTAATGAGACCTATTCCCTTCCTTCGCAAATGGATTACTCGTCGCTTACCGGTTTGTCCAATGAAGCACGGGAAAAACTGGATTCTATCCGTCCCGAAACACTGGGGCAGGCCATGCGGATACAGGGCGTAAGTCCGGCTGATATTGCTGTCCTTTCCGTTTACCTTGCGCGGCAATAATGGCTTCCGTTTCACGTGAAACACATTTATCGCCGGGGGAGGCTCTTCGCGAATATTTCAGCGGTGTTTTCGAGAACGATACACTTTCAGTTGACCCCGCGCTGGCGCCCCTTGTCCTCTTTGCTTCTCATGTAAAAAGCGGCGAAACCCGGGTGGTGGTCTGTCCGGATTCCAATACCGCCGAAGCGATGTACCAAACCAGCTACACCTTCTGGCCGGATCGATCGTGTTATTATCCGGAAACCAATGCCAATCCGGATGCGGTCGTTGGTTTTGATCTGGCCGTGGATCGTTATCGGTCGGAAACCATCAATGCTCTTTCAGCAGAAAAACGTGTTTTGATTTTTACTACAAAATCTGCTCTTGATGAAAAGGTGCTCTCTCCGCTGCAAACCGTTAAAAAGGGGTTTTCTTTCTCGCTGGGCAATACGGTTAATCGCGAGGAACTCATTGCCGAGCTTCGTGATTGGGAATACGAACACGTGGATGTGTGTAACGCCCCCCGAACGTTTTCCGTCCGCGGCGGATTGCTTGATATTTATCTTCTCTACTCCGCTTACCCGGTTCGCATTGAATTCTTCGGAAACGAAGTCGAATCCATGCGCCTGTTCAATCCTTTGTCTCAGCGTCGTATAAAAGATATTCCATCGGTGGAGATTCTCCCGCCACCCGGTAAAAAGTCCGTTCCGGATCCGGTTTCTTTTCGTCAGCGGTTTCCCGGTCCCGCCGAATTTATGGCTCAGGCCTCCGGCGCCTCTATTTCCCTTCGCGGTCCGTCTCTTCCGACGTGGACATTTAACCCTTTGAAAAACTTGACGTTGAACTGGATACAAAATCATGCGGATGAATTCCGGTTAATGCAGGATTCCAGAAAAACGCTTATCGTGTTCGTCGAAACCGAAAGCCAGATCATATCTTTAAAACCCAAATTGCCTTCTTCTACCGTTTTTGTCCTGGGTTCTCTTGATCTGTCCTTTGATGTACCGGAATTGGGTCTGTTGGGTTTGTCGGCAGCTCGATTGTATAACCGCAGTTTTTCTATTAAAACCCGCTGGGATATTGAGTCTACCCGGCAGCAACAAAAAATCGATTCCATTGCTGACCTGGAATGGGGCGATTTTCTGGTTCACCAGGATTATGGCGTTGGCCGGTTCCGGGGTTTGGAAATCCTGGACTCCGGTTTTGCACAGCAGGAATGCATTCGCATTGAATACAACGACAACGGCGTCGTCTACGTCCCCATAGAAAAATTCAATCGCGTTCACAAATTGATGCCTTCCGGAGATAAGGAACCAACGCTTTCTACCTTGGGGACAGCACGCTGGCAACAGCAAAAACGCCGCGTGTCGGCGGTGACAACACAAGCTGTTCAGGAAATCATCGATGCATATCGCGCCCGCCAACGTCCCCGCGAATTTTCTTACGATCCAATTGATGAACTCTACGACGCTCTGGTGGCCTCCTTTCCTTTTGATGAAACCGAAGATCAGCGAACCGCTATTCATGATGTCATGGATGATATGGATCATTCACAACCCATGGATCGTCTGGTTTGCGGCGATGTTGGGTTTGGTAAAACTGAGGTGGCGTTAAGAGCCGCCCTGCGAACGATTGCTTCGGGAAAAAAGGTTTTGATGCTCACGCCTACAACCATTTTGGCGGATCAGCATTTTATCTCTACGCGATCCCGTATGGAACCTTTGGGTGTTCGCATTGAATTGTTATCTCGTTTTCGCACGCCAAAGCAACAATCCGAAATCCTTGAACAAATGATGTCCGATAAACTGGATATGGTCATTGGGACTCACCGCTTGTTATCCACTGACGTACACTTTCCCGGCCTTGGGCTGCTGATCATTGATGAAGAGCATCGTTTCGGCGTCCGGCACAAAGAAAAACTGCGCCGATTGAAACTCGCTGTTGATGTCTTGACCTTAACAGCAACACCGATTCCCCGGACTTTGCAACAATCGCTTACCGGAATTCGGGATATCAGCAAGATCGACACGCCTCCAAAAACGCGCAAACCGATTCAAACTGAAGTCACGTATTTCAATTGGGATTTGGTTCAACGCCGGATCGAATTTGAGCTCAGTCGTTCGGGACAGGTGTATTTCTTGCATAACGATATTTTGTCTCTGCCCTTTATAGCGGAAAAAATTCAATCGCTTTTTCCAAAGGCGGAGATCGCCATTGCTCACGGCCAGATGAAAAGCCGTGATTTGGAAAAAATCATGATTTCCTTTTTTGACGGCGATGTCGATGTTTTAATCTGCACCACCATTATTGAATCCGGGTTGGACGTTTCCAATGCAAATACTATTATCATCAACGAAGCACATCGCTTTGGTCTGGCCCAGCTTTATCAGATTCGCGGCCGCGTCGGCCGGGGTTATCGACAAGCTTTTTGCTATCTGATGATCCCAAAAGGCCGCGTACTGGGACAACAGGCTTATCAACGCTTAAAAGCGATTGAACAGTACACCACTTTGGGTTCGGGTTATGACATTGCCCGTAAAGATCTTGAAATTCGCGGCGCAGGTAATTTGTTTGGCTATAAACAGAGCGGACATATTGCGGCTGTTGGATTTGACCTCTATTGTAAATTGCTTCAGCAGGCTGTGGATGAAGCATTAGGTCAAACAACGGAAAAACGGGCTCCGAAAGTCATTTTTAAGGATGACGCTTTTCTCTCTGAAGCCTGGGTTTTTCTTGTTCAGGATCGGCTCTATTTTTATCAGCGGTTATCCCTGGCGCAGACACTTGAAGAAATTGTCGACGTGGAAGCGGAATTGCGCGATCGTTTTGGGCCTCTTCCTGAAGAAGCACAGCGGCTTATCCACGCCTCCGAAGTCCGTGTTGTCCTTTCCGGGTCCCCTGTATCCCGGGTGATGATTTCCGGCTCCGAACTCTCCGTTGATCTGGATGGACTTGGGTCCTTCAACTCGCTCGATTTACTGCTGTCAAAAATCACCGGGTTTTTACTCAATGCGTCCGTCCCCTATCAATTCATTCAGGGAAAGGGGGACGTTTTTTCTGTAAATATTCATGTGGTTTCTGAAGACAGCGGGGTTGATTTGGCAAAACAGTTTGCGCAATTGTTTTCAAGCTCGAAAACAGAATAACTTCTTCGTCTAAATATGAACCGTACAATCCCACTCCTCATCTGTATTTTTTTGGCAGCGTGTTCGCAGCAAAAAGAACAGGCGTCCACGCCTGCGCCAACACCGGATAATCCTGTTGTCGCCAAAGTGAATGAAAAAACACTAACGCTTAGAGAAGCGCAAGCGCGTTTTCAGGCTTATGATCAAGACAATGTATCCATGGAAGACATTGTAACTCAGTGGGTCAATGAAGAAGTTTTATATCAAGCAGCGCTCACATCTGATTTGGATCGCGATGAAACACTCAAGCGTCTGGTGACCGATTACAAACGAAAGCTGCTTGGGAATTCCTTCCTGGAAAGTCATCTAAAAGATATTAAGCCGGTTACGTCTGAGGGTGTGGCTGCTTATTACAAAGATAACAAACAAATGTTTATTCGGAATGAGGACGAAGCGCGAATCTATCATTTTTCATTACCTTCCTTAAAAGATGCCCGCTCTGTCTTTCATATTCTTTCAACCCAAAAATCCGGCGATCAGCGAAAAGAACTTTTTTCAGCGTATCGCGTAGATGCTGTCACGGTGGAAAAAGGATATCTCATTCCTGAACTGGATGACGCCTTATTTCACTCCCGATCGAGGACCCGTGTATTGGGTCCCATTCAATCAGCGTCCGGTTATCACGTCATAGAAGTGCTTGAACGCTATTCAAAAGGTTCCCGAAAGAGCTTGAACGAAGTCTACGATGAAATCTACCAACGCCTGGTCTCCGAACGGAGAGCAATGGCCAACCTTCATCTCACCGATAGTCTACGTATAAGTTCACATATAGAAGTATTTACGGAGAAATTTAATGATAAATAAAAGGCTTTTTTCAGCCGCTTTCTTCCTGTCCGGTTGTTTGCTTTTTGCTCAGCAAAATTTAAATACCACCACGCCTCAAATTATCGAAGGCGTTGCCGCAATCGTTGGCGACAATCTGATACTGAAAAGCGATGTAGCTCAAATCGCATCCATGACTGCCATGCAACAGCATCTGGATCCGAATAAGGATCCGGAAAAATTTGTTCAACTTCAGAAAACGATATTGCAGTCTTTGATCGATCAAAAAATCATGTTGGAGATGGCAAAACTGGATTCGATTGAAGTGGAAGATAACGAGGTGGAATCCGCCCTCGATCAACAGGAACAAAACATTATTTCCCAGGCCGGCAGTGAAGCAACGGCGGTAAAAATGCTGGGCCAGTCGTTGAAATCATTCCGGCGTGAATACTGGCAGGATATGAAAGACCGTTTAATCACCGATAAATACCAGCAGCAATTGTTACAAAACATTAAGGTCACACGGGAAGAGGTTGTCGATTTTTTCAACACTTACAAAGACAGCATTCCGCCCTTCCCAACCGAAATCAAACTGCGGCATATTCTAATCCCGATTAACCCCAGCCCCGAAAGTGAAGAACAGGCGAAACATTTTCTCGACAGTTTAAAAACGGCTATTCAAATGGGCGCTACCTTCGAAGATATGGCCAAAAAATATTCACAGGATCCCGGCACGAAAGATCGCGGCGGCGATTTGGGGTATGTTCGGCGCGGTTCATTGGTCCCCGAATTCGAAGCGGTAGCTTTCACTTTGGAATCTGGTGAAATCAGCGATCCGGTTAAAACCGATTTTGGCTACCACTTAATTCAAAACATTGATGTCAAAGGCGACCGGGTTCATGTACGCCATATTTTGATTCAACCGCAACTCACTGATGAGGATGATTCCCGGGCTTACAAATTTGCCAAAACCTTGCAGGACTCCATCCACACACTGGACGAGTACAAAGATTTCGCCGCTCGTTATTCTGCCGATGATCAAACTAAATCCATTGGCGGTGATTTAGGTTGGGTGGATCCTAACAATTTTTCCATTCCGGAATTGGCCCAGGTTGTTCCTTACCTTGAAAAAGGAAAATGTAGTCCGCCGGTTAAAACAGACTTTGGATATCACCTGCTCTGGTTGGAAGATATTCGCCCGGGCGGAAAACCCGATTTGAAACTGCACTGGTCAAAGATTGAAGAAATGGCATTGAATCATAAGAAGATGGTTTGGTACCAATCCTGGATCAAAGATGCGCGTATAAAATTCTCAATTGTGGAAAAAACAGACTGATTTATCCACAAACCTTTTCCACCGGCCTCCGGAATAAACCTTTTCCACCATCTTATGTCATTTTCCGCTGAATTAAAATTTTGTTTTCCACCGCCTTTTTGAGGTTATCCCCATAACTTCAAACTCGAACCCAGCGGGGTAACTTCACATTTCTTCCTGTAAGAAGCCCTGTTTTATC
The DNA here is from genome assembly GCA_964549745.1 of uncultured bacterium. Classification (GTDB taxonomy): domain Bacteria; phylum Fidelibacterota; class Marinisomatia; order Marinisomatales; family J089; genus J089. The sequence goes on from CAZJWP010000035.1 coordinate 10,726, forward strand.
CACAGACTTTTCCCCTTTTCCACAGCTCTAAATAAAATTATTCTTTATTTAAACTGAATATATTTTAAAAGAGTTTGTCGAAGATAATTCGTAATTTCGGACCTCCAAAATTGCTTGTTAAACGGAAGGATTTTCGCTAACATTCATAGCTCTTTCGGACACAAATTTTTTTATCCTAAGATCCATTTTTCACAGGAATCCTATGAAAATATCGACCTCCAAAACAGAACTGCTCAATACACTTCAAAAATTATCCAAAGCCGTTCCGGCTCGTTCAACTTTACCAATTCTAAGTTGTGCCTTATTTAAGGTTGAACAGGATCAGGTTTGGTTGAGAACAACCGACCTTGAAATAACATTGGTATCCCGCCTGACGGCCAGTATAGAAGAACAAGGCTCCACAGCCATTCCACTACAGACTTTACTGGACATTACCTCAGCGCTGCCGGATGGACGTGTAACGATTGCTGCCAACCCTCAGAATAAAATTGAATTGATCACCGATACAGGTGTGTACGATTTGATGGGAAAGTCCGCAGAAGAATTCCCGGCATTGCCGGAAGTGTCCGATCAACAGCCGATCAGAATTTCATCCGAACAATTAAAATCGATTATTGATATGACCCTCTTTGCGGTGAGTCGCGATGAATTGAAACCGGCGCTTACCGGCGTATACTTCAATTTCACTAAAGATAACATCACAACGGTTGCAACGGACGGTCATCGTCTGGTCCAGTATATGGTCAAAGATGTGGAGGAAATCGGTTATACGGGGAATATAATTGTCCCGCGGAAATTTTTGGGCTTGATGAATAATCTCCTGGCGGGATCCGATTCTTTGGAATTATCATTAAGCGAAAACCACCTGACCGCAACAGTGGAAGACGATAATGTTTACACCCGGGTGATAGATGAGCGTTTTCCGGATTATGAATCGGTCATCCCAAAGGATAATGATAAAACCCTGGCTATAGATAAAGATATATTGCTTGGATCCGTCCGCCGCGTTTCGATTTTCTCAAATAAATCCACGCAACAAATTTCACTACGTTTAAGCGCGGAGCGGTCGCTCATAACCACGGAAGACCCGGAAAAGGCGTCCAAGGCCCAGGAAGAACTGGCCGCCGAATTTGAGGGTGAAGAATTGGTGATAGGCTACAACGCTTTGTATTTGAAAGACATTATTTCGCATATTGCGGACGATAAAATAATAGCCAAATTCAAAACGCCGATCAGCGCGGCACTCTTTTTCCCGAAAACACCCCGCGAAAACCGGGATGTAACCATGTTGCTGATGCCTATCCGATTGAATGACTAGAACATCATCCGCGTCAGCTCTGGTTTATAAATATATCCAAACACATGCCAGTTAAGGTCATTGAATTGGTCTCATTTCGAAATCACGACAATGTGAAAATGGAATTTGGTCCGGACGTAAATGTAGTCTGGGGACCAAACGGCGCCGGTAAAACATCGGTCCTGGAAGGGATTCACCTTTTATCAGTTGGCAAGAGCTTTAGAACATCGCGAAGCCGTGAATTGATTAAGTCCGGCGACGATTATTTTTCCGTTACCGGTCAGTTTAATGAAGGACAAAAGGAAACCACCGTACAGTTTAACCAAATGAAAAGCGGCGAACGACGATTCAAGGTGAACGGGAAAAAACTAAACCGTATCCAGGACCTTGTGGGAATGAATCCGGTTGTGATTTTATCACCGGAGGAACAAATAATTACCAAAGGATCACCCGGCGATCGCCGTGGATATTTTAACCGGGTTTTCTCGGTGATTTTCCACGATTATTTGGAGAACCTGAGCGAATACCAGCGCATCTTGAAGCAACGAAACAGTTTATTACAAAACTTGGATTCACATTCTGCTGACACAGAAGAACTACGCGCCTGGGATAAATCAATTGCGGAAAGCGGACTGACTCTCTGGACCGATCGACACATTCATTTGAAAGCGTTTCAAGAAGAGTTGGAACAGGTTACAAAACAATACGCTGATGATCTTACGTTGAAAATGCGTTATCCAAAAAACCCGGTTGATTCTGTTGAAGCTTATCTCTTAAAACTTCAACAAAATAAAAACCGTGACAGCGTGTTAGGTCTTACGACTTTTGGTCCGCACCGGGACCGGATCGATTTTATGTTTAACCGGCGGTCGCTCCGCGATTATGGATCGCAAGGCGAACAAAAACTAGCCCTGATTCTGATTAAAATTGCAGAATTTGCATTGATCAAAAACCAAACCGGAAAAACCCCAACCCTTCTGCTGGACGACTTGTTTGCCAAATTAGACTTCAACCGGTCCGGTCATATTCTGGATTTACTGAATTCAGGAATTCAATCCATTATCACAACGACTGATTTAGTGGATATGGAAAACCACGGCATGAATATCCACCAGGATGATCTTGTTACAATCAAGTTGGGTTGAGATGGAATCTCTGGGAAGCGCTTTGACGCGCATGTTAGAAGATGTGGGGATTGATAAAGCGGTCAAACAGCAGAAATCACTGGCCTTGTGGCCGGAAATTGTGGGAACAATCATTTCTGAAGTGACGACACCGAAAGATGTGGAACACGGCGTTCTCACGATAAAAACGGCCAACGCCACTTGGCGGCAGGAACTCTTTTTCCGGAAAAGAGATATTATTAAAAAATTAAATACCCAAATAGGCGAAAAGATAATCAAGGATATACGATTCTTATGACAAACGGTAATCCAAAATACAGCGCGGAAAATATTAAGGTTCTTGAAGGATTGGAGGCGGTTCGTAAACGGCCCGCCATGTACATCGGTGATATAGGAAAACGCGGTTTACACCATCTGGTTTATGAAGTGGTAGATAACTGCGTTGACGAAGCTCTGGCTGGTTATTGTACGGAAATTACGGTCACCTTCAAAAAAGACGGATCGGTTACAGTCGTTGATAATGGCCGCGGAATTCCGGTCGATATTCACAAAGAAGAGAAAAAGCCCGCCCTAGAAGTGGTCATGACCATGCTCCACGCCGGCGGAAAATTTGACAAGGCAAGTTACAAGGTTTCCGGAGGCTTACATGGCGTCGGCGTTTCTGTAGTCAACGCCCTTGCGGAATGGATGGTGGCAGAAGTTCACAGGGATGGAAAAATCCATCAGCAGAAATACACCAAAGGTGCGGTGGCAAGTAAACTAGAGGTTGTTGGGAAGACCAGGAGAACAGGAACAACCATCTCCTTTATGCCTGATGCGGAAATCTTCAAGATCACTCATTTTGAATATGATATCATTGCCGAACGGCTCCGCGAATTGGCCTATCTGAACAAGGGTTTACTCATAACGCTCAAGGATGATCGAAGTGACGAACCGATAGAGGATCAATTTCATTTTAAAGGCGGTCTGGCCGATTTTGTACGGTTTCTGGATGATGCGGCCCAGCCAATCCACACTAAGATTATTTCAGTGGAAAAAGAGGATACGGAAGTTCCGGTTTCTGTGGCAATCCGGTACAATGCCGGATACAATGAAAACGTGCTCTCGTTTGTGAATAATATTAATACCATTGAAGGTGGAACTCATCTTTCCGGATTCCGGTCCGCGCTGACCCGCGCCCTGAACAATTATGCCACCAAAAACAACCTGATCCGAATCAAGAAGAACGAAAAACTATCGCTTTCCGGTGACGATTTCAGGGAAGGACTTACGGCGATAATCTCTGTGAAAGTGGCGGAACCGCAATTTGAAGGCCAGACCAAAACCAAACTTGGAAACGGCGATGTAAAAGGTATTGTGGATGCAATCGTTTATGAAGGCATTCAGGATTACCTGGAGCAAAATCCATCGATTGGCCGAAAGATTGTAGAAAAAGCCGTCATGGCCGCCCGGTCACGCCACGCCGCCCGAAAAGCCCGGGAACTGATTCGGCGGAAATCCGCTCTGGGCAGCTCTACCCTCCCCGGAAAATTGGCCGACTGTTCCAATCGCGACCCGGCATTGTGTGAATTGTTTCTGGTGGAGGGAGATTCCGCCGGTGGTTCGGCCAAGCAAGGCCGGGACAGACGTTTTCAGGCAATTCTTCCCTTGCGAGGTAAGGTAATCAACGCTGAAAAAGCACGACTGGATAAATTGCTGAGCAACAATGAAATCCAAACCATTATTACTGCGCTTGGAACCGGGTTTGGCGGCAGCAACGGCGATGATGAAAATGGAGGTGAACGAGCAGCCTCCGACTTTGACATCGAAAAACTTCGTTATCATAAAATTGTCATCATGACCGACGCGGATGTGGACGGAAGCCACATTCGAACCCTGCTCCTCACCTTCTTTTACCGGAAAATGCAGGAAGTCCTCACCGGCGGCCATGTATTCCTGGCTTTGCCGCCGTTGTTTAAAGTGAAACAAGGGAAAAAAGAAGTCTATGCCTTCGACGATACGGAACGTGAGCGGGCCGTGACACAATTCACCCGGGATAACAAGTCGCAAAAAATTGAGATTCAGCGTTACAAAGGATTAGGTGAAATGAACCCGGATCAACTCTGGAGCACTACCATGGATCCGGAACGTCGTACCCTAATGGAAGTCACCATTGATGACGCAGCCGAAGCATCAAAAACGTTCCAGGATTTGATGGGCAGCGACGTGGAAGCCCGCCGTCAATTTATTGAAACCAACGCCAAGTTTGTAACCAATCTGGATATTTAACCGAATTGAATTAGATAAAGAAAGATCACTGTGGAAATTGCAAGAGACAACACGATAAGTCGGGATATTGTCGAAGAACTTCGAGAAAGTTATCTGAATTATTCCATGTCTGTCATCGTATCCCGGGCTTTGCCCGATGTGCGTGACGGACTGAAACCTGTTCATCGCCGAATTCTGTATGGTATGAACGAATTGAGCATGCACTGGAACCGGGGTTATAAAAAATGCGCCCGTATCGTCGGTGATGTTCTGGGTAAATACCACCCGCACGGCGACTCATCCGTATACGATGCGCTGGTGCGAATGGCGCAGGATTTTTCCATGCGCTACGAATTGGTGGATGGCCAGGGCAACTTTGGATCCATTGACGGTGATAATGCCGCCGCCATGCGCTATACGGAATGCCGCATGACGCGCATCGGATCGGAATTGTTGAAAGATTTGGATAAAGATACGGTGGACTGGGTGCCGAATTTCGACGAAACATTAAAAGAGCCATCGGTTCTGCCAACAATGGTTCCCGGATTCCTGATCAACGGCTCTGAGGGTATCGCGGTTGGAATGGCCACCAAGGTGCCGCCCCACAACCTGAAAGAGATTGTCAACGGTTTGAAAGCGCTGATAGAAAATCCGGACATTACCGTCGATGAAATGCTTCAACATATTCAGGGACCGGATTTTCCGACCGGCGCTGTCATTCTTGGGCTTGACGGAATCAAGCAAGCCTATTTGACCGGTCGCGGGAAGATCATGGTACGGGCCAGGGCTTTTGTGGAAACTACCCAACAGGGCCGTGAACATATCGTAATATCCGAATTACCCTACCAGGTAAATAAGGCCACGCTGATCCAAAAAATCGCCGATTTGGTGCGGGATAAAAAGATTGAGGGTATTTCAGATCTGCGGGATGAATCGGACAAAGACGGTATTCGGGTTGTGATCGAAACCAAACGTGACGCCGTCCCCGACGTTATACTGAATCAACTGTATAAACACACGCAACTTCAGGACACTTTTGGCATCATTATGCTGGCGCTGGTGAATGGAATCCCTCACGTCATGAGCCTGAAGGAAGCGCTTCAACATTTTATTGATTTTCGTCATGATGTAGTTGTCAGGAGGACAGAGTATGACCTGAGACAAGCCGAGGACAAAGCTCATATACTTGAAGGTTTGAAAATTGCCCTCGATAATATTGACGAAGTCATTGCCATTATTCGCGGGAGCAAAGATCCCCGTCGTGCCAAAGAAGGTTTAATGAATGCCTTTGACCTGTCAGAGCGACAATCTCAGGCGATTTTGGACATGCGCCTGCAGCGCCTTACCGGTCTTGAAGTGGAAAAAGTGGTGGAAGAGTACAAGGCCACAATCCAACTAATTTCCCAGCTTAAAAGTATTCTGGAAAGCCGTGCCAAACGGATGGACATCATCAAGGGCGAATTAAGCGATATTCAGGATCAATATGGCGACGAACGCCGGACCGAGATTATTCCGTTCAGCGGTGATTTCTCCATTGAAGATATGATCGCCCAGGAAGATATGGTTATCACCGTCACGCACCTGGGATACATCAAACGTACGGCGGTGACCACCTATCGCAGCCAGCGTAGAGGCGGACGCGGAGTTCAGGGCGCCGGTTCCAAAGATGAAGATTTTGTCGAACATCTGTTTATTGCCAATACACATGACTATATCCTGTTCTTCACTGATCGGGGTAAATGCTACTGGCAAAAAGTATACGATCTGCCGCAAGGCGGCCGGGCCACTCGCGGACGTGCTGTCGTCAACCTGATCGGTTGTGAGCCGGGAGAACGAGTGGAAGCGTTTGTAAACGTGAATTCATTCGATGATGACCATTACATCGTCATGGCAACCAAGAAGGGTATTGTTAAAAAGACGGTTCTTTCGGCATACGGTCATCCGCGAAAGGGCGGGATTTACGCCATTGATATCCGGGAAAATGACCGCCTGATGGAAGCACGAATCACCAACGGTGACAGCGACATTCTTCTGGGAACAAAAGACGGTAAATCCATCCGGTTTTCCGAAGAAGATATTCGCCCAAGCGGCCGCAAAACCATGGGAGTCCGGGGTATCAGACTTAGCTCATCCACGGATGAAGTCGTAGGGATGCTGGTGGTTAAACGTGAAGGTACAATCCTGGTTGCCACAGAAAAAGGGTATGGAAAACGCACCGATCTTGTCCAATACCGCAATCAGACTCGCGGCGGGAAAGGCGTTTTGACGATGCGGACTACGGAGAAGACCGGGAAAATGGTAGCCATTATGGAAGTGGTGGATTCGGACGATCTGGTTGTTATCACAGACACGGGCGTTCTAATGCGGCAACCGATTGCAGCTATCCGGACCATTGGCCGGGTAACCCAGGGCGTTAGACTTGTCCGGCTGGATGAAGGCGCCAGTATTTCCTCCATCACCCGGGTGGTTAAAGACGACGAATCCGACTCTAGTGAGGAGCAACCTTCCGGAGAGCAATTGTCCCTCAACAAGGAACCTGATTCCGAAGAATGAACCTTTCTGATCACCTTAAGCAAATCCAGGATCGAATCGGATTAGCACATGAACGAGGTGGTCATTCACAGGATGTTAAGTTGGTAGCCGTTACAAAAACGCTTCCGGCTGAGACGATTATAGAAGCTCTTGATTCGGGTTTGACGCACATCGGAGAAAACCGTATTCAGGAAGCAGAGTCGAAATTCCCTAAAGTACCTGAAACAACATATGTTACTAAACATCTCATCGGTCATTTACAGTCCAATAAAGTCAACAAGGCGCTCTCACTTTTTGATCGAATTGATTCTATAGATACGGTTTCCTTGGCAGAAAAGATCAGCAGGAAATTGCTATCAGAAGATCGCACAATCCCTGCTCTGCTTGAAGTAAACACAAGCGGTGAAACGACTAAAAACGGATTTGAACCCATAGCTGTGGAGGACATGCTTTCCTGTATGGAACTACCGGGACTGCAAGTAGAGGGACTTATGACAATTGGGCCGCTTACCGACGATGAAAAAGCGATTAGAGATGCGTTCATTACTCTGCGCAATCTTAAGGAAAGGCTGAATACAGAGCGCTCAGGAAGCCTTAAGTTAACAGAATTGTCTATGGGAATGAGCGGCGATTTTGAAATCGCCATAGAAGAAGGAAGTACTATGGTTCGCCTGGGAACCGCTCTGTTTGGACCAAGAAGGGTTTTGTGAAAACAAAAAATATAAATGATTTTAGTTGTGTATTTTGGCCGGACGGATATGAAGCGATTACTCAATCACCGACGGGAAGTAGCCATGGAATTGTATTATATAAAGAAAAGAACAAAGTGAACATAACGTGTGAAAATTCACCCGTTTTGGATTTATCTTTTAAAGAATTTGAGCAATTTATCCGTACAGAAAAGGTTCAAAGCATCTTAATTGTTGATACCTTTAAATCAAATAGTGATCCAATTTGTGTTGGGGGTCATGTCAACAGGTCCGGAATAAATTTATTAAGAGGAAAAACGCCTTACAATGATAAACCCATGTTCCCGGATATGGGCCATATTTACACTCCGGTTAACGGATTTAATACAATAGTGGCTCATACGGTCGGTCCTGAATATTGGGATAAAGTTCAAGAAGATGGAAACGTTCTAAGTAAATGGACCGGTATCCTGGCACCCTTCTTTTATTATCTGGGTTTGGATGTGTCAGCCGTGAATAACGAGGCGCTGGTTTCTACCGTATAAATTAGTTACTTGTCGTCAGAAATATTATCCCGATATAGAGAAAAC
>CAZJWP010000036.1:0-18510 GCA_964549745.1 uncultured bacterium
TGTCATTCTGAACGTAGTGAAGAATCTCCTTTTACTTTAATCGTCTAGTTGGTGATTATCATCCCAACATTGTTCTTAATAGACACGGGTAGATTCATCTCCCGGCACAGGGTCGGATTCGAAATGACCGATACTGCCGTCAGGCAAAACGCCATTACTCCGCTAATCCGTTTTCCCTAAATACTTCGGAAAAAACTCCCGGCATTGGTTTGCCCAATCGCTTTCACTGTGGCGGGCTCCTTTGACCTGTTGATAATCAAAATCAACCCCCGGCTTCATCCCGATCTTTTTCATCGCTTTGATCATTTTTGCCTCGGCCGGTTGTAATTGAGCATCCAGTTCCAAATCGCCATTTCGGATCAGGAAAAAGCTGTCTTTCGGAAACGAATCACTCCTCCGGACTCTTTTGACAATTTCATTGTGATCCACCAAAAAAGCAGGGGAGAGACAGAAAGCTTTGGAGAAAACCTGCGGGTAGTTCAACAAGATATCGAAGGATATAATCCCGCCCATGGAAGAACCCATCACGTAAGTATGGTCACGATCCGGTCGTGTTCGGTAAGTGGAATCGATCATGGGTTTCAAGGTATTGACCAGGAAATCTTCATATGGCTTCCCTAAATGAACCGGACTGTATTCCTCCGTTCGTGCATGCGGATTATTGTCGATTCCCACAATAATCAGCGATTCCATTTTACCTTTGCTGATCAAATCTGTCGCTGTTTCGTCCAACTGCCATTCATGCTGACTGATTGATCCGGAGGGATCAAAAATGTTTTGTCCGTCGTGGCAATATAAAACCGAATATTGCCGTTGGGTTGAATCCGAATAAGAAGGCGGAACCCAAACACGAACCGTCCGGTAGTTCCTGAGCTGAGGAGAGTAAACCTGCGGAATAACATCCACAGTTCCGGTGATGGTTCCGGGCCGTACAGAAGGTTGGATATCCAAAACATCCTTCCAGGCTGTTACGCGAATATTTACATCATTTTCTCCGGCGTGGAGTTGCAAATTCGTATTGCCCGGGATCAGTGAATCAGCGTTCAGCGCCTCCTGGTCCCAGGAGCCGCGGGTCACCTTAAACTGGATTTCTTTCGGATGGGAAAAGAGTATCATCCCGGAAAAAACTGAATCGCTTTTAGCGGTGAGTGAAACGGCGTGTTGATGATCCCACCCGCCCAATTCGGGCGTATTCCCGATCACGACCACAGAATCGGTTCCGGGCGGGACGGTAACGGTGAAAACGGCGGTAGCTTTGGGCGCAACGCAAGCCACAATCAGGATTAAAATTGTGACAATTCCTATTCGGGCGGAGAAGCTTTTGAACATAAATTTCCTGTATATTGACCGACAAATTTACCGCATAATCATTCACCATGAGTTCCTCAAAAGCCATTCTGGGCGTGTCCGCCTATTACCACGATTCCGCAGCTTGTTTGTTGGTAGACGGGCAGATTGTTGCCGCAGCCCAGGAAGAACGTTTTACCCGGAAAAAACACGATCCCGATTTTCCGCGAAACGCCATTGATGCCTGTTTGAAAATCGGAGGCCTCTCCGTTGACGATCTGGATGCGGTTGCATTTTACGACAAACCTTTGCTCAAATTTGAACGGCTGCTGGAAACCTACCTGGATCACGCTCCCATCGGTCTGCGCAGTTTTCAAAAAGCCATGGGAACCTGGTTGAAGCAAAAGTTGTGGATTGGGGATACCCTCCGAAAAGAATTGAATTATTCCGGTGAAATGTTTTTCCCGGAGCATCATCATTCCCATGCGGCCAGCGCGTTTTTTGCGTCACCTTTTGAAGAAGCGGCCATCCTGACCATGGACGGTGTCGGAGAATGGACCACAACCAGTTGGGGAGTGGGCAAAGGAAACACGATCGACCTGAAATCGGAGATTCGCTTCCCGGATTCGCTGGGATTGCTTTATTCGGCTTTTACCTATTATTGCGGGTTTAAAGTCAATTCCGGAGAATACAAACTAATGGGTCTGGCGCCGTACGGCGATCCCGTTTACGTCGATGAAATTCGCGACAATCTCATTGATATCCGGCCGGATGGTTCCTTCAAGCTGAATATGGATTATTTTAAATATCCGGTCGGGTTGACCATGACCAACCGGAAATTCCATCAATTATTTGGCGGTCCGCCCCGGATTCCCGAATCCACCCTGGAACAACGGCATATGGACCTGGCCCGGTCGATCCAGGAGATCACGGAAGAAATTGTATTAAATACCGCGAAATATATTGCCGGGGAAACGGGGCAAAAGAATCTTTGCCTGGCGGGTGGAGTTGCGTTGAACTGTGTTGCCAACGGAGTGTTACTCCGAAGCGGGATCTTCGAGGACATCTGGATTCAACCGGCTGCAGGAGATGCAGGAGGAGCTCTGGGAGCCGCTTTGGCCGTCTGGCACGAACAGTTGGAACAACCGCGCAAACCACAAGACAGCGATCTCATGCAAGGCAGCCTGATTGGTACTGAATTCGCAGAATCGGAAATCGAATCGGCTTTACAAAATTTGGAAACGATTTATTCAGAAGTGGATGACCCTGCAGCAACAGCCTCTGAACTATTGGCTCAGGAACAGGTGGTCGGTTGGTTCCAGGGCCGAATGGAATACGGTCCCCGTGCTTTGGGAAACCGAAGTATCCTGGGCGATCCCCGCAATCCTGAAATGCAAAAGACCATGAACCTGAAGATCAAGTTCCGGGAATCGTTCCGGCCTTTTGCTCCGGCGGTTCTGGAAGAAGACGTATCCGACTGGTTCGATCTGGACCGTCCCAGCCCGTACATGTTGATGGTGGCAAATGTTGCTCAAAAGCGCCGGCGGATGGTCAAAACAGCGCATTTAAAAGGATTGAATAAACTGGCTGTGGAAAGATCGGAAATTCCCGCCATTACCCATGTTGATTATTCTGCCCGGGTGCAAACCGTCTCAAAAAAGTTGAATCCGCTATTCCATAAAGTAATCAGCCATTTCAAAGAAAGAACCGGGTGTCCGGTTGTGGTGAATACATCCTTCAATGTTCGCGGAGAACCGATTGTGCAATCGCCGGACGACGCCATCCGTTGTTTCCTTCGGACCGAAATGGATGCTTTGGTCATCGGACCGTTTCTGGTCCGCAAAGAAGATCAGTCGGAGGTGATGCCGCGAGTCATGACCGATGAGTTTGAGTTGGACTGATGAAACCGAAACAAGACATCAAAACCGTTCGTCAGTTCGGAATTATCCTTGGGATCATTCTGATTGTGATTGGAATATTGAAGATCAAAACCACAGGTCTTTGGGTCCTTCTCATATTGGGTGTGCTTACCGGGATTGTGGCCCTGATTGCACCAAAGCGTTTAAGCGGGATTTACAAAGTTTGGATGCTGGTGGGCGGGTTTATCGGAAATCTGGTGTTTCAGGTGCTTCTGACTCTAATTTTCTACCTGATTATCACGCCCATCGGTTTGATTAAACGAGTGGGAGATAAATCGCATAAACCCGGTGAAACAGAATCCTATTGGCAACGGAAAGAGCAGGATTCCGATCTAAGAAAGATGTATTGATGTCAAAACTAACGATCTTGAAAGAATTCTGGGATTTTTTGAAAGTCCGGAAAAAATGGTGGCTTGGACCGGTTGTGGCTCTGCTGGTTTTACTGGGTTTGATTGCCATCTTTGCGGAAGGTTCCGCTCTGGCGCCCTTTATTTATACCTTATTCTGATTCCCTGATCTTACCCAAACCACGGAGAATCTTTTCCGGAGTGATGGGTAATTCCCTGATTCGTACACCGCAAGCATGAAAGACAGCATTGGCAACCGCCGGCGCCGGTCCGTTGATGGGGATTTCCGCCGCCGCCTTGGCGCCGAAAGGTCCGGCTGGTTCATCGGTGAGAATAAAATGGGACACGATTTCAGGCATGTCCTTGGCTGTATAAATATGATAGTCGTTGAAATTGCGGTTAATCGCCCGACCCTCTTTGTCAAAGATCATAAATTCACTTAAGGTCATTCCCAATGCCTGGGGAATGGCGCCTTCCACCTGACCTTCCGCCATTTGGGGATTGATCACCTGCCCTGCATCAGTGACCGAAACCACCTTTTTCACGGTTACAAACCCGGTGGCTGTATTCACATCCACGATCGCAAAGGTTGCGTTAAAAGGCGGCGGAGAATCGTAACTCAGATGAGAGGCCGCGGCTTGGATTTGAGTCTGAGAATCGGTGTAAAAAGACTTGGTACAAATTTCTTCATAGCTAATGGATTGGCCGTCATCACCATGGACGCTTCCATTGGAAAGTTCTACATTTTGGACTCCAAGCAGAAGTCTGGCTTGTTCCAGGATTTGGTCGCGGATCATCTCTGCCGCTTTTTTAACCGCGCCGCCGGAAACAAAGGTCGTGCTGGAAGCATAGGCGCCGGTGTCGAAAGGTGTCATGTCCGTATCGGAGGAATAGACCAGGATTTTTTCTATCGGAACCTGTAGCACTTCGGCGGCAATCTGGGCCAAAGCGGTGTCGGAACCGGTCCCTAAATCGGTGGCGCCGGTATTCAAATGAAAACTCCCGTCTTCGTTCATTTTCATGTATACAGAACCCATATCAATACCGGCAATTCCCGAACCCTGAGCGACTGCAGCCAGCCCGATGCCCCTTTTGATTACGCCCGCTGAATCAATATCCTTTAGTCTATCCCATTCAGCCAGTTTTGAGCCCGTATCCAGACAGTCCGGTAAACCATTGGTATTCAAAGTAACCGGATAACCTTCCCGGCCTTCGCCAAGTACTTTGGCGATGGGAATTTCATCGCCAACCTTAAAAAGGTTCTGTTTGCGGAATTCCACCGGGTTCAGACTTTGTTCCGATGCAATTTCGTCCATGAGTGATTCCAGGGCAAAAAAGCCCTGAGGCGCGCCGTAGCCGCGATAAGCACCGGCAGGCGGCAGATTCGTATAAACCGAATAAGCCCGGATTCGGAGGTTTGGACATTTATAGAGTGAAAGTGTTTTCCCGGCGGTTACGGACATGACCGTAAGCGCGTGCGGTCCGTAGGCGCCGCTGTTTTGGACAATGTGCATATCGATGGCCGTAATGCGGAAATTCTGATCCAGGGCAATACGCAGTTGAACCCTCTGAGGGTGACGGGACCGTGCCGCAGTGAATTCTTCTTCACGAGTATATTGAATCCGGGCCGGTCGGCCTGTTTTTAACGTAACAGCGGCGCAGATTTCTTCGTTTAAAATTTCCTGTTTCCCACCGAATCCGCCCCCGATTCGTGGTTTGATTACCCTGATTTTAGACACCGGAATCTCCAGAACTTCCGCTACGATCCGGCGAACATGATACGGGACCTGGGTGGCCGTTCGAATGACCAATCGATCCTGTTCGTCTAACCAGGTATGCGTGATGTGGGGTTCGATAGCTGCCTGTTGAACATAAGGTGTACTGTAAGTCCGGTCATATTGGTATGCCGCGGATGAGAATGCCTCATCCACATCACCAAGGTCTTCCTCTATCTTTGATGCAATATTGTGCGACGCATCTTCGATCCCACTCACATCTGGTTCCGGATGAAGACAGACTTGACCTTTGATCGCTTCATCAGGTTCAAACACAGTGGGCAGCGCTTCATACTCGATCTCGATCAATTCCAGTGCTTTTTCTGCGATGGCTTCCGATTCGGCGGCTACGGCTGCAACCCGGTCGCCCACATAGCGTACCGTATCATCAAAGATTCGGATATCCCGTGGTGACGGTTCCGGATATCCCTGACCCGCTGTGGTGTAATAATGAACCGGGAAATCCAAATGGGTCAAAACCAATGCAACGCCGTCAAGAGCCAGAGCTTTTTCGGTACTGATATGTTTAATTCGGGCATGCGGAACCGGACTATGCAGCAGTTTGATGTACAATCCATTGAAGGGAATGTCGTCGGCAAAGACAGCCCGGCCGCGGACCAGGGCTTTTCCATCCACCCGCGGTGTTTTTTTGCCCACGATTGTCAGATCGCTCATGCTTCCGTTCCCGGCTTCGAATTAGCGAAATATTTTAATGCTGCTTTGACCGGTTTGACATAACCGGTGCAGCGGCAATATACTGCTGAGAGCGCTTCGCGAACTTCTGCTTCACTCGGTTGGGGATTTTCTTTTTCCAGAGCCAGGATGGCCATGATCATTCCCGGCGTGCAGTAACCGCATTGCGCGGCGCCTTCGTCAAGAAAAGTGCCTTGCAATGGAGACAGTTCCCTTTGATTCAACGCTTCCAAAGTTTGGACGGATTTTCCTTCCAATTGTGCCGTAAGCATAAGATTACTGTTTATTGTAGAGCCGTCCACCCAAACCGTATCCGCCCCGGCTTGACCGTCCTCCGATGAGAACTTTACCGAGTACAACCCTTCCTGCCGAAGTGTCTCCAGCAGCGTTTCACCCGGATGATGATCGAACTCCCTCTTTTGTCCGTTCAGCGTGAAGTTCGTTTTCATTCGGCTTCTCCCAGGGACCGGAGCGAATGTTGGATCCACAATCGTTGGGATTCATGACCTCCCGTAATGCCGGGTATAAAATTGGGAATCGCCAACTCCGTAATATTTTCAGTCACCTTATCAAGGTGAATATCTTCTGTTGTGGTCCCAAACCAATGTCGATCCACTTGACCACCGATTGCCAATTGCCACTCGCCGCTCACAATCCGACCCGCAGCACTCACCAGTGAGGGCGAAGAGGGGAGCAATGAAATTCGATTAAAGACAACCGGCTGATCCAAATTCCAGGTTACGGAAGAAACAATTCCGATACCGTCCCAATCGGTCAGCCGAATTTGGTCCGCTTCTTTCTTATTCACGGTAAGAACGGCGCCGGCAGCTAACAGGTAGGTAATCAGATCGGATTCTCCGGCCTGATTTGCAATTTCACCGCCCAGGGTTCGCTGGTTTCGAATATGACGTGAAAAACAACTTCCCTTAATCGCTTCCTGTAGAGAGGAAAGATCCTCTCTGTCGTTAGTACCACGTATAATCGATTCCAGAGTTGCTCCGGCAGCGATGGTGATTCGATCCAACTGAAGATGCAGTTTATTGGATAATAAATGATCAATTCTGATCAGTTCGGTAACGGTCGGATCCCGTTTGGCAAGTTGATGCGTTCCACCGCCAAGGAGTTGCGCGGAATGGGTCCGGTGCAGAGCCCAGGCTTCGCTTAGCGATTCCGGCCGATGGATGGTTTGGATACTAGACCACATTATTTAAAAAGAGTATGAGTTCTAAAAGGAAGTTGTGTTCTGTTTTCAGCTTTTTTTACCAGTGATTCGGCAATTCGATTTTGCTTTTCAATCAAGGTTTTTAAATCGACCTTTGGCTTACCATCTACAACCAATGATTCTCCCTGGACAATCACATGATCCGCCGGTGCCATGCGGACACCGAAAAGCAAAGCGCCCAATGGATCACTTTGACCTCCGGCGTACTCCAATCGGTTGACATTAAACAGAGTCAGATCAGCTTGTTTACCAACGGCCAACCGGCCGATGTCATCCCGGCCCAACACAGCGGCGCCGCCCCGGGTAGCCATCCAAAACACATCGCGAACGTTGAGCCAGTACGGTTTTTCACGAAGCCGGGATAGATACAACGCCATCTTCATTTCCATCAGCATATTCCCGGAATCATTAGAAGCACTGCCGTCCACGCCGAGGCTAACCTTCACACCAGCGTCCAGCATTTCCCGGATCCGGGCAATTCCGGACCCTAACCGCATGTTGGAAGAAGGACAATGGCTGATGCCAACCCCGGCCGCGCCCATAAGTTCGATCTCATGGTCACTCAGGTGGACAGCATGTGCAAACCATGCATTTTGGGTAACCCAATCCAGTCGATCAGCATAGGCCAATGGCCGGAGACCAAACCGGTTCAGGCAAAACGATTCTTCATCTAAAGTTTCTGCAAGATGAGTATGGATTTGCAGACCGGCTTCCCTGGCAAGTGCTACCGTAGCTCGCATTAATTTTTGTGTCACCGAAAAAGGTGAACAGGGCGCCAGGGCGATGCGCGTCATCGCTCCGTCAGAATCATCATGATATTCCCTGATCAAACGTTTGGAATCTTCAATGATAACGTCCTCATCCTGAACCACATCATCGGGTGGTAATCCGCCCTGGGATTTACCCAGCGACATGGAACCGCGGGTGGGCTGAAAACGAATACCCAGTTCTTTCGCGGCAGCGATTTCCACATCGATCAAATGATCGGTGGTCTGATTGGGAAACAAATACAAATGATCGGAGCTGGTGGTGACACCGGTAAGCAACAACTCCATTAGACCGACGCGAGTGCTGATATCGATTGCTTCTTCATCCAACTCACGCCAAATCTCATAATGATTGGTGAGCCAGTCAAATAAGGGCGCATCCTGCATCTTGGGAATGTTCCGTGTCAGGCTCTGATACAAATGATGGTGAGTATTAATAAATCCTGGTACGACTACACAATTGGAAGCATCGATGGTTTCATCCACCTGCCCTTCAAATGGTTTTGGGCCGATGGAAGTGATCACGCCATCTTCGATCAAAATATGTCCGCCCCTGAACTCATCATGAGTATCATTTTGCGTAGCGCAAAGTAGCGGGTTTTTAATCAGTAGTTTTTGTTTAGACATCCTGTCCCTGAAATAGTGGATAGGAATTTAAGCTATTCAGGAAAAATACAAGCTCCAGGACTTCTTTCATGGAAACCCGGTCATATTCTTCTTGAAATACCGCCTGTTCGATTGAAACCGGATCTGTGCGGAACTGTACGGTTCCCTCCGGTCCTGAATAAATATAGCCCTCCTCCGACTTTTTAACGCTCATTTCACCGGCGTCCGTCCACTTATGGATCGTTCCGTTTTCCAGAAAATATCCTTCCCGTTCAGTCTTCCAATTTTGCCGATCCAGGTAGAAATGAGGCTTTGTCTTGTAGGGCGCTCCGTTGGTTGGACAGAAGGTTGTACAGTTTCCGCATTCATTGCAGAATTCCGCCAAATTCAGGATTTGCGACGTTTGCCCAATCTCAAATTGCCCTTTGGCTTCCAGCACAAAGGAACCGTTTTGTTTGACCACATCTTGAATGGGAAATATAACCGGATCAGTGGGAATGGCTAAGTTGGAGAGGTTCGGACATACCGTGACACAAATGTTGCAGACTTCATCGCAATACAGGCAACGGCTTGCTTCGTCCTGTACGGCTTTTTGATTCATTAAACGGTGTCCGTCCGTATCCGGGCCGTAAGCTTCCCGTTGAGCGTATTTTTGCTGCGCCGCCTCAAGTGATTCCACTTTCTGCTGCTGCTCAGGACCCGCATGTGTATCAATCCCGAACGAATCCAAAATCCGGAAAGCAATCATTTTTCCGTCACCCACCGCATTGATTACGGTGGACGCACCGCGAATGAAATCACCGCCGCCAAATACATTCTTTAGGGAGGAAGTACCGGTTTCAAGATCGAAAGTCATCGATTTATCAGGAAGAAAATCAGCGATTACATCCTGACCGATCGCCGGGATGATCTGATCAAAATTCAGATCTGAAATCTTTCCCTCAATTGGAATCGGCCGGGGACGATCTTGTGTGGTGTGGGTTTCCATTTCCATGTGCTGCACAGTCAGCCTCAACAGACCTTCCGAATTTTCGCTAATCGCGATGGGTTGGACCAATTCCATTAGTTTCACACCCTCGTCCAGCGCTTCCTGCACTTCCTCATAACCGGCAGGCATCCAGCGGCGTGTCCGACGATAGACGATCACAACTTCACTGTCCGCACCGGCGATCAATTTCGCTGTTCTTGCAGCGTCCATGGCAGTATTCCCGCCGCCAATAATGGCGATTCGCTTGCCCATCTTTGGCGGAAACCCGGCTCGGGTGTTGGCCAGAAAGTCCAGGGGATTCAAAACGCCGTTCAGATTGTCCCCAGGGATGCCCAGTTCCTTGATTTTCTGCGCCCCGGCGGCCACAACCAAAGCGTCCGATCCGGACCGCAAGTCTTCAAACATTTTGGGATCGACATCGGTCTTGAAATGAAAGTGAATTCCCAGTTCCTTTAATCGATCCAGGTCAGCTTGAGTTGAATCCTCCGGCATCCGTGACACCGGAATCGCCAGCGAAACCATTCCACCCGCTTGGTTGTGAGAATCATACACGTGCACATCCACACCATAACGGGCCAGGAAATAGGCACAGGAAAGTCCCATGGGACCGGCGCCGATGATAGCCGTCGATTTACCAATGCTAGGACCGGGTTCTACCTTGAAATGGCCCGAATCCGTCACATAGCGTTTGACCTCCCGGATCATGAGCGGTTCATCCAACGCATTCCGTGTGCAGGTCAGTTGGCAAAGGTGATCACAGACGTGACCCGTAATTCCCGGAAGTGGATTGGTATCCAGGATCACTTCCAGCGATTTGTTAAATTCACCCCGACCGGCATGGTAGAGATAATCCGGAATATTCTGGTCCGTGGCGCAACTTTCAATACAGGGGGCGGATACACAATCAAAGACCGTCAACTCCCGCTGTGTTTTAATTGTCGTGAATGGTGACGGGTCCGCCAGGTAATTCTTGTTTTTTCGAACATTCGCTGCATATTGCTCCAGGGCTGTTAACCCGGCACTTGCAATGGAATCGTTGGTTCCGGACTTTTTAAAGATCCATTCGTGGATGGAATGAACGTCCGCTTTTTCGAATGTTGTTGAAATAGTGTCCAGATACTGCTTCAAACGGCCGTACCCGCCCGGTTTCAACAAATCGGAGCACACGGTAACGGGTTTCAAATTGCAGGCCAGAACATCCGCAATATTTTGGTAATCGACACCGGCGCAGAAGGAAATGCCCAAATTTCCCTGGAAATCGTTTTGGAGCTTTGCCGCCAAATTGATCGAAATCGGATGAAGTGCCCGGCCGCTTAGATAGAGTTGTTCTTCTTCTTTTGGCAAAGCGTGCTTCCGGTTTTCCACTTCCAGGGTATTGGTCAGTTTCAGTCCGAATTCCACGCCTGTGTTATCCGCAAGCGCGATGAGCCGCTTAATCATGGGAACGGCATCCGCATATTGGAGGTCGTGCTCAAAAGCAACATCCGGAATCGCAATATCATTGTATTTAAGGTCGTTGTGCAAAATATCGCGGACCGTATCTGCTCCAAGCAAAGTGGGATTCAGTTTCACGTCCGTATGCATTTTCCGTTCGCGAATGAAATAGGATGCCATCTCCTCAATCTCATCCGGAGGACAGCCATGCATAGTGGATAAGGTCAGGTTATCGGAGAGCTTTCCGGGAATATGGAGATCGCGAATACGCGGATAAATGGTTTCGATGTGATCCAACTTTTCATTCAGGAATTCGGCGCTGTCGGTCATCCGGTCCAGGAATTCCTGCACATTAGGGGAGCGGATACCTTTCAGGTTGTAACCGGCGGAAAGGTTAAACAAAACGCCCGGTTTTGGGTCGATATCCGGGAAAAGCTTATCCTGCAGAATGTGGATCAGGATCCAGGCGTTTAAATATTCGTGAAAGGATTGGGTTAGTTTCAGCTCCTGGGACCATTCGCAGTTATAGCCTTCATCTGCCATGTCGATGCAAGGTTTGGAAACGTCCAGTTCGTCCAAAGTCTGGATGGTCTTTAATTCAATTGTTCGGGCGCCCATGAGCCAGGCCAGCACAATGTTCTGACTCAGTTGCGTGTGCGGTCCGGCCGCGACGCCGATGGGAGTGTCCAGCAAAACACCGTACCGTTCCAGTTTGAACGGGTCGGTAGATTTGGGCTCAAAAAACAGATTTTTTGTGAAACCGAACAGGGAACCTGAGGGCCACTCATTGAGGAGCCAGGCCAATAATTTTTCTAATGATGCGGGGTAGAGTTTGTCAGACATGGTTTAGGCTATTATTTGACAGAAATTTTGATTGGAACTCACCCCATTTACGGCGCGAAGTTCCCTCTCTTGGAAGAGAGAGATTTTAGGGGATGAATTTCCTTCATAAATCTTCATTCCTTATTCGATATTGGATATTCAGCTGTTTCATTCTTAAAACTATTTCTCCTGTGCCATCCGTGTCCTGTTTTCACAATAAATGCACTTCATTTAAACGATGCTTTAAAACATTCTTCAACACCGTCCGCCGATAGTTTGCTGAGGCCCGAATGTCATCAATCGGGTTGATATCGTCGTCAATCAAAGGGAGCGCTTCATCCACAGATTTTCCGCCTAATATTGCATCCGTGAAGTGCTGAAGGAAAACCACTGTTGGCGCGACGGCTCCGGCCGCGATTTTGAGTTCAGCAATTTTCCCGGATTCCTTACGCCAATTCAGTGCAAAATTGATCACGGAGATTGCCATGGATTGCCGTAACCCCAATTTATAAAACTCTGATTTAGCCTCCGATTTCTCAAGCCGGATTTGGGATAAAATTTCACCCGGTTTAATATCGGTTTTACCTGGACCTTTCATGAAGGATTCCAGTGGTTCGGTTCGGATTCCGGATTGAGAACGCAGCGTCAATGTAGCATCATAAATCATCATGGGCGGAATCAAATCCCCGGCAGGAGAAGCATTCATAATGTTGCCGCCCACGGTTCCCCGATTGCGGATTTGCATTCCCGCAAACTCATTCGCAGCCTGCACCAGGGCCGGAAATTTCTTTTCCATGACCGGACTGCGACGGATTTCCTCTATTGTCGTGAGCGCTCCGATAGTAACATGATTCTCACTCTGTGTAATCCCATTAAGATCAGGCAGGTGTTTCAAATCCACAATCTGTTCCGGAAAGTCGGAGGGAAGATGCTTGCCGGGCATCACATCGGTTCCACCGGCTAAAAGTTTGGCTTTGGGAAATTGGTTAAGGATTTCTCCCAGTTCTTTAAAAGTGTCAGGCCGGAAGTATTTCATTGGTTCTCCCGGTCCGCGATGGCGTCCACAATCTTGGCATAGCCGGTGCAACGGCACATGTTGCCGCTTAAATGTTGCCGGATATCTTCCCGGGAAGCTTCCGGGAAATCCTTTCGGATTACTTCGCCCATGAGCACCATGCCGGGAATGCAAAAACCACACTGCACGGCATGATCCCGAACAAATGCTTGTTGCACGTCTGTGAGTGTCTTTTCCGCTCCCAAACCCTCAATAGTTTGTATTTCTGAACCTTCCGTTTCCACGGCCAGGATTAGGCAGGAATTCACCGGTTTACCATTGAGCATCACCGTACATGAGCCGCATTCGCCTTCACCGCAGGACTCTTTGGTTCCGGTGAGATTAAGATGGTACCGCAGGAAATCAACCAGCCGTAATGTGGCGGGAATTTCCCTCTCGATAGATTTTCCGTTTACGATGAGTGAAAGGGTGATCAGATCAGGACTCATTGTAAATCTTTCAACCGTTTTTCCAATGCCGCTATGGACGGTTCAACCGCTTCAGGAATCTCAATATTTTTTAGCGCCGAGGGCAGGTCCTTCAAGCCCGATCCGGTCATGAGTAAAACAGCTCTTTCGTCTGTCTGTATTTTACCCTGATCCAATGCTTTCTGGTATCCGGCCAGCGATGCTGCGGCTGCCGGTTCTCCGAATATTCCCGTCTGTTCCGAACACAATTTTTGTGCTTCCAGAATTTCCCTGTCACTGACTCTAATTCCAAACCCGTCGCTTTCCTTCACGGCCCGAACCGCTTTTTGCCAATCCCGGGGCTGGTCAACGGAAATGCTGTCTGCCAATGTATCGGCCCTGACCGTTCGGCGTTCTCCCGCTTCCAGCGATTCCAGAATCGCATCGGATCCGGAAGCCTGCACCGCCACCAGCCGCGGCATTTGATCGATCCATCCCACTTTGTGTAAATCGTAAAAACCTTTGTAAACACCACCCAAAATACATCCGTCGCCCACAGGGACGAAAACCACGTCCGGAGCGTTCCATTCAAGTTGTTCGGCGATTTCAAAAGCCACCGTCTTTTTACCTTCGGACAAGACCGGATTTACACCCGTATTCCGGGAATAAAATCCGAAGCGGTGCGTCAACTCTAAGGAAAGATCAAAGGCGTCATCATAACTTCCATCCACCGGAATCAGGGCGGCGCCGGTTTGCAGGATTTGGACCAACTTGGCTTTGGGTGCAGAGGCCGGAGCCAGAATGATGACATTCACCCCGGCGGAGGCGCCCAATACCGAAAGGCTGGCGGCTGCATTTCCGGTAGATGCGGCCACAATCGTTGAATTGTCGTTCTCGATGGCGTGCCGGATTCCCACGGCGGAAGCCCGGTCCTTCAGCGACAGGGACGGATTCCGGCTCTCATCTTTGATCCAAAGATGATCAACACCGAATAAATCGGCCAGCCGAAAGGCATTGACCAGTGGTGTTCCACCGGGACGGATGGAGCGCTCCAACGGCGCTTCTTTTACCGGTAAAAAGGGTAAATAACGCCAGAGTGACTGGTCAGGATTGGAAGTCAGTTTTTCACGATCCACACTTTTTGTGAGCGCTTTATAATCGTAAATCGCATCCAGGTTGGACCCGCAATCCGGACAGGTCAGAGGGATGGAATTCGGTCCGCATTCATACATGCAATTCAAACAGCGATAACCTGTGAAGTAAGGTTTCATCCCTCAGCCGGCCAGTCCGGTCTTTTGATTGAATTCAGCGATCTTCCGGTCCCAGTCGTCCACCTGATCCCATTGATTGTCCCAGTAATCCGGATCATACCATTGGGCGTCCAGTTCCTCCACGGTCTTGCCTTGCTGTTCCACCCAGGTGAAATACTTCAGGTTGTGCATCCGTTTTTGATCCGTGTGCCGGAGTTCCATAAAAATGTCATTTCCGGAATGATCCAGCGCCACCGCTGCATCAATCTCAGCCTGCTGTTCGGTGTATTCACCGGATTGTTCCCGCGCCTCTTTCAGGCGCGATTGATACATGTCCATGGAATCGGTGGCCACCGTGAAAAGCAGATCGCGGGATGTGAGGTCGTAATGCTTTGCCATGTGCATGGCGCCCACCAGGTTGGCGATACCGGAGATGCCCAGCAGATTCAGTTTGTCCACCAGTTCCGGTTTGACTCCGCGGTTGCGAAGCGCGGCCTGTCCCGCCGACTCGTTGAACAACCGCAATAGGCGATAAACCCGATGATCGTCGATCCCGGCCACGGCGTTGATGTTTTTCATGTTCATGATCCAGGGAACATGTTTGTCACCGATACCTTCGATGCGATGAGCGCCGTAACCGTTCATGAGCAGGGTAGGGCACTGAAGCGCTTCCCCGGCTCCGACTTTTAAAGCCGGAAATTGCCGCCGCAGGTATTCTCCGCTGCCCAATGTACCGCCGGAACCCTGGGTCAGGAAAAGACCGGCAAACTGATCCTTTGCCGAACGCACATTTTGAAACACTTCCTCCATGGCCGGCCCGGTAACGGCATAGTGCCAGCGGGGATTTCCGAAATCCTCAAACTGATTGAGATTGACCACGTGATCGCCCCGTTCGGCGATGAGCGCTTTTACCTGGTCGTAAATTTCTTTTACATTACTTTCGCTGCCCGGTGTTGCGATTACTTCTGCGCCCATTTCCCTGAGCCAGTCAAAGCGCTCCTGCGACATTTCCTGTGGAAGAATGGCTACCGATTCGCACTCAAGCAGCGCCGAATCATACACACCACCCCGACAGTAATTCCCGGTGGACGGCCACAACGCTTTCTGGGTAGTGGGATCGAACCGGCCGGTAATGAGCTTTTCCACCAGCGGACCAAATGTGGCGCCCACTTTGTGCGCCCCGGTGGGGAAGAATTTGCCCAGCAGAACAAAGATTCGCGCCTGAACGCCGGTCAATTCCGGAGGTATTTCCATGAAATTGACGCCACCGAAACCACCGCCGGTTTCCACCGGTTCATTTTTCCATGTGATGCGAAAGAGGTTGAGGGGATTCACATCCCAAAGTCCGATGTTGGATAATTGCTTTTGGATCGAATCCGGAATGGTTTCCGGATTCCGCATTTGGCTGTATGTGGGCAGGAGCAGGTTCCGTTCCCGGCAGCGTTGTATCGTCTTTTGTAGTACAGAGTCTCTATCCGTCATTTAATGAATTCCTTTTCAATTGGTAAAACGTTTTTGCGGATTTTTCACCAGTGAATTCAGCGTTGCCGCCGGATCGGCGAACCGACCCAAAACAATCATAGCAGCGATAATAAACGGTTTGAATCCCGCTTCCTGGTACGTGGCTTTGCGATAGCGGTCAAAGACCGAAGCCGCCACTTCACCCCGTTCACAACTGACTCCGCTGATGTCCGCCGGAAGGCAATGCATGTACAGCGCTTTTCCGCCTTTCGTCAGCGCCATCTTGTCTTCGGTGCATTCCCAATCCCGGTGTTTGGCATTCTGTGCCAGGGCTTGTTTTTCAAGATCGGTCAGTCCCTGTTTGTCACCGGCTTTGAGTAAACGGGTCCGTTCTTCCATGACGGCAAACGGCGCCCATGACTTCGGGTAAACCACATCCGCATCGCGGAATGCCGCATCCATGTCATGGGACACGGTGAAAGAACCCTGACTAGCGGCTGCAAAAGTATTGGCCTGATTCACCACGTCCGGAACCAGGTCGTAGCCTTCCGGATACGCCAGGCTCACATCCATACCAAAGCGCGTCATGAGTCCGATGATGCCCTGCGGAACCGACAGCGGTTTGCCGTAACTGGGAGAATAAGCCCAGGTCATAGCCAGCTTCTTTCCGCGGAGGTTCTCCAACGATCCGAAGGTGTTTACAAGCATTGAAAGATCAGACAAAGACTGGGTGGGATGATCCAGATCGCATTGAAGATTCACCAAAGCGGGACGTTGATGCAAGGTGCCTTCTTCAAATCCGGTTTGGACTGCCTTTGAAACATCCAGCATTCCGGTGTGGCCTTCACCCAGGAATTTGTCATCCCGGATACCGATGGCGTCAGTGAGGAAGGAAATCATATTAGCGGTTTCCCGAACCGTTTCTCCATGGGCAATCTGCGATTTTTCCTCATCCAGATCAGCAACCGTAAGCCCCAGCGTATTAGCGGCGGAGGCAAAACTAAAACGTGTCCGGGTGGATTGATCCCGGAAGATGGACACGGCCAGACCCGTGTCAAACAATCGGGTGGATTTTCCGTCGTGATGAAGTGTCTTCAGCAATTCGGCGATGGTGAGCACCGCCTTGATTTCGTCCTCCGACTTTTCCCAGGTGAGGAGAAAGTCCGCTGACTTTCCGGACAGATCCAGACCGCCTAAGCGGTCCAAAAGGGATTGATAGCCGCTCATGATCCAGCCTTCCCATTGGAACGTTGCGTATACACGAACGGTATCGCCGCATACATGGCGCAGGCGTTGACCAGCTCCGCTTTCCAGGTTTTTTCATTCGGTGCGTGGGCCTCTTCTTCGTGGCCCGGACCGAAACCGATACACGGCACACCATGGCGACCCATGATGCTGACGCCATTGGTGGAAAAAGTCCATTTGTCCACTACGGGTTCATCGTTGAATAAGCCGCGGAATGATTCCACTAAAGTTTGTGTTACGGGATGGTCCTCTTCGATCAGCCAGGTGGGGAAATAGGCTTCCGATTCCAGGGGCAGGCCTTTCCATGATGGACGTTCATAGCCATACAATTCCACCGTGGCACCGGCTGCTTTGACTGAGGGCAAATCCCGGATTTCTTTCAGTGCTGAGTCGGCGGTTTCGCCCCAGGTCAGGCGCCGGTCGATGGAAATGGAACACCCGTCCGCCACAGCGCATCGGCTGGGCGATGAAGAAAAAATCTCCGAAACGGTGAGCGACCCTTTACCCAGAAAATCGTGCGAGGTGAGCCGCTCATTCAGCGCTTCTAATTCCTTTAGAATGGGTCCCATTTTGTAAATGGCATTGTCGCCGCGCTCCGGCGCCGAGCCATGAGCGGACACGCCGGTGGTGGTCACTTTAATCTCCATCCGGCCGCGATGACCGCGATAAATGCGGCCGTTAGTGGGTTCGGTGCTGACCACAAATTCCGGGTTCAGAAGTTTGTTCTTTAGGATGTAATCCCAGCACAAACCGTCGCAATCCTCTTCCTGAACCGTACCGGTGAGAACCAGTGTGTAATCCCTTTCCAGGTTCAGGTCTTTGATAATTTTTCCGGCGTAGACCATGGCGGCCATGCCGCCTTCCTGATCGGATGCGCCACGGCCGTATATCACCTGATCGTCTTCCGATCCGGTGTACGGGTCCACCTTCCAGTTGTCCGGATTGCCAACACCCACCGTATCGATGTGCGCATCGATGGCGATCAATCGGGGACCGTTGCCAACGAATCCGTAAATATTGCCCATATCGTCGATCTCAATGCGGTCAAAACCTACCGCTTCCATTTCCTGGCGGATGCGCTCAATCAACGGACCTTCTTCGGTAGATTCACTGGGGATGGCGATCATATCCCGTAAAAATTTGGTCATTTGCGGTTCATATTCTTTGGCCGCATTGAGAATTTGTTCATAATTAATCTTCATCTTGTTTGTTGCCTTAG
Source organism: uncultured bacterium (assembly GCA_964549745.1). Classification (GTDB taxonomy): domain Bacteria; phylum Fidelibacterota; class Marinisomatia; order Marinisomatales; family J089; genus J089. The sequence goes on from CAZJWP010000036.1 coordinate 18,497, forward strand.
TTATCAGTCGTTTT
>CAZJWP010000037.1:0-18461 GCA_964549745.1 uncultured bacterium
TGCAATCTTTTGGGTGTGTTAGTCAATGATGCATCCGCCATCACTTTCCATACCCGGCCGTCTTCTGCTGTTACATGATAGGGATCAAAACAAGCAGGAGACCCGACATGAGAAATCCAACCACCAACGATATTCTGTATGGCAACCGCCACTTGTCTCCGGGTTCGCTTTACCGTCTCAATCTCCACCCCAAACCGTAAGTCTTGTAAATCCATGAGAAGTTCCTTCTTTCGTTTTTTCTTCTTGCGATATCGTTACCGATGTCGCGGAAGGAACTTCAGCTCATGTTCTCACAGAATCCACTCAATTCTGTGTTAAATCGTTAAATATTAACAGTTACGCGTTTCACAGCGTGCCAATTTTCGAACTGGTGAGGTATTATCTCATTGGCTGTAATAAATTCAATCAGTAGTTTTTAAATAATTGACGTTATCGCACGAACCCCATAGGTTTTCATGGGTTTTAGATCATATCAACAAGTTGTTGATGATTGTTACTTGACTTACGAGCAAATATCCCATAATATAGCTATGGGTAACGTAGTATATTGTCAAGGTTTCCATAATGAAGCACGAAGAATTCTTTCGAAAACACCCGGTGTTCACAGCCAGAGAGTTGACCGAACATCTGTCAACTTCCGGAGGAGTCGGTCCAAGGACCCGGGAAGCGCTACTATCCTATCACAAAAAAAGGGGACGGATCGTACCTATACGCCGCGGGTTATATGCCGTCATTCCACCTGGAGCTGACCCTGATTCATATCCGGTTGATCTTGTTCTTATAGCCGCAAAGTTGGCCAAAGACGCGGTTCTTTCACACCATACAGCACTTGAATTCCATGGGCGGGCCTACTCACTCTATGAGCATTACACCTATTCCGCATCCCGTCCACTGAAATCGGTCACATTTCGCTCCCATGTTTTCAGTGGTGTTAAGTTTCCGAAGGCTTTGCATCTTGCAGGAAAAGAGGACTATGGCGTTTCCATAGTGGATAGAGCAGGACTGAAGGTCCGGGTTACAAGTCTGGAACGGACACTGGTAGATGTTTTAAATCGGCCTGACATCTCAGGAAGCTGGGAGGAAATCTGGCGGTCTCTGGAATCCGTGGAGTTTTTCGACCTGGATAAAGTGGTGGAATACGTGTATTTGCTTAAGAATGCCACAACAGCCATGAAAGTGGGATTTTTCTTGGAGCAAAACCGTGAATCCCTGATGGTTGAGGATCGCTTTCTTGATCCACTTCAGGAGCTACGCCCCCAACAACCCCATTATCTGGATCGCAATAAACGAACATCAGGCCGTTTGATATCGAAATGGAATCTGATAATTCCTATCGAAATACTCGAACGAGCCTGGGGAGAGGTCTTATGATACTCTCTTCAGAGAGACTGTCAACACTGGCAGAAGAGACCAGATTCAGAGTAGAAGTAATCGAAAAAGCACTCCATTTACTGAACCTCTTGAATGTCCTGAACGCACATCCATTCCTCAAAGGAAAGTGGGTTTTAAAAGGTGGGACCGCTCTGAATCTTTTTGAGCTGGACATCCCCAGATTATCGGTGGATATCGACCTTAATTACGTTGGCAATCTTGAGCGTGAAGAAATGCTGGCAAATCGCCCTCAGGTTGAAAAAGCCATTAAAGCAGTATTTTCCAGGGAAGGGTTAACGATTAAAAGAGTACCCAATGAACACGCCGGCGGTAAGTGGAGATTAGGATACCAGACTTCTTCAGGACAATCCGGCAACCTGGAAGTCGACCTCAATTTCATGCTTAGACAGCCTCTATGGGATTTTCGTGTAGCCCATTCATTTCCATTGGGAGACTTCCAGGCGAATAATATTCCTGTCCTGGACCTTCATGAATTGGCTGCCGGGAAACTATCAGCTTTATTATCCCGCAACCAGGCACGGGACTTATATGACAGTTATAAGATTTTCAGAATCAACAGTCTTGATTACACAAGGCTTCGTCTGGGATTTGTTGTTTATGGGGCCATGAATCGTAAAGACTGGAGAAATGTATCTATTAATGATATCGATTTTGATCCGGTTGAATTGAAAAATCAACTTTTTCCGATGTTACGTTTGGATGATGTGGATTTCTTGACTGCCCCGAAGGAATATGGTACCCACCTGGTTAAGGAATGTCGAAAATACCTGACTAAAGTATTACCTCTTACGAATGCTGAAACGGCATTTCTTGATCTGTTAAACGGCAAAGGGGAAATCGATGCTACAATTCTGACTGACAATACAGACCTTCAGCGGCGTATCCAAAAACAACCCATGCTTCAGTGGAAAGCTCTTAATGTCAAACGGCACAAAGGATTCTCTTGATGAATTGTAACTTATACAGTTGTATTACCGGAAGTAGAGGAAGTTGGTGTTGCATCGATGGAAGCAGACAGGGCTTGAGAGGGCCTGCCGATTAAATCAATTGCCCTTACCTTAATATAGAGCATGGAATCGGCCGGGATGAAACAGGTGGTACCCAGGCCTTCATATTTTAATCGGTCGCTGGTAAGATCGGTAAAACTTTGGGTATCGGCAAACACCTGGAACCTTGAAACAATATCTAAAACGGCACTGTTGACATTCCAGGATACAGAGACACCATTCAAATGAATGAGGAGTGGATTTAATGTAATGTCACTCGCAGTCAAGGTGGGAAAACTGCCTCCGGATATCACTTCTGTCGATACAACCGGTGAAATGTTATGAAACCGGTCCACGGCCGCTACCTGTACCATGTATTTTACATTCGGTTGAAGATTATGGAACGTGTAACTGGTGGGTATCTCTCGTGTCGATAAATCCCGTTCTGTTTTGGCGGTGATTTTTAGTTCCGGCCGGGGAACGTCAACCCCGGAAATGGAATCAAAAACAAGGGGGATAATTTCCACCAAATAATAATCCACGGAAGGGGAGGGGGACGGATCCCAATTACATCGAATCCAGGTTAGAGATGAATTTGAGTTTTGATTCGCAAACGACATGGTTACCCTGCCTGATGGGGAGAATAATTCAATTCCGTTTCAAAACCGGTGGTGACGGTTAAATTTAATGGCGCGATCACATGATCCGGTTTGGAAAGTTTCAGCTCAACAAAAATGCGTTTATCAATTACATAACCGGATTGGATTTCAGCCAGAATAAACCCATTCGGCGGGGGAATATCCGTACCCGCAAGCAACACTTCAAAAGAATCGGTTATGCGGGTATTAAACACTTCACCCGATATAAAGTGCGATTCCGGTTCGGATTCAATTTGAATAAACCGGATTGCAATAAACCCATCCTGAATCGTATCTCTGACCAGGGTGGTTTCCCCCACGAAAATCCGCTCCCCGTGAATATACCCTATCCCCGGTTGAAGGTAGACGGCATTATTATCGATACTGACCTGGAGCCCCGAAAGCACGCCGTCGGTAAAGAAATCAGATATCCGATTTCGAATCGCTTCTTCTTTTGAAGCCTGTTCAAATTCCAGATCCTCTAAAGCCGGCTGCATGCCGGAATAATACCTGGTTCTATTCATCTGTGTTGATCCTTGCGCATGTTTAACTTCCTAAGGATCCGATTTGGGTCGTGTCCATCTCACCAATAACCCAGGAGATAAGTCCTGAGACCTGCATGGGATAGGGCAAAATCCCAATCTTGCGCATTTCAAAACCACTCTCATTCCCGGCTACATCAAAGCTCACGGCATACATCGTGTAGCGACCTTCGCTCCAACCAGTGGTGTTTACACTCCATACGCCACCGGACAGGCTCGTGTCTGTTCCCAATAATATATCGGTGGAGGGGTTGGGACTTGACCCCACTTGTCGATAGATTTTGATTTCCGCAGATTCCATCCTGCCGAATTAGAGTTTCAAGAGTCCGTTGATTCCCCAAAGTTGGCCGCTTTTGGTCCATATGCGAAGCATCTGGTTGGCTTCATCCACATCCATACTCACGATTTCAATCCCTTTTCCGTCAATCGGCGTCCCAATTGTTCCGCTTCCCGATTCAAGGGTGGTGATTCGATTCTCATGGTTTGAAAAATTACTGTTGCATTTACTGAAGCCCTGACGAACCGTATCCCCCGATGGAGTGCCCGCAGTTCCCAGGTTTATGGTTTGAATGGCCATCGCAGTTCCTTAAAGGGGCAAAACAAAACGGTTTTGCCCCTGTCGAGAGTTATTTATTATGACCTACGCCGCCGTACCGCTTACGTCGACGGAGGTTCCCACAAAGACCTGTCCATCCTGGACCGAAGTAATGACCGGTACGTTGGGTGCAGTGGTATCGATGGTGACTGCTAATTCCGTACCCCGGGCGCTTTCATTTCCCAACTGGTCTACCCAGGTGAAGGCGAATTTATGATTTCCGTCGGCCAGGGGCGTGGTGATCTGAAAGGTACCGTCAAATTTCTGCACACCGTCAAAAGAAACCGTACCGATCGTTCCGGTCAGATCCCAAGTGGTGGTCCCGGAATTAAACCGGTATAACCTGAATTCTTTAATACTGTTACCGGCACAGGCGGCGGCTCCGGTAGGGATTGTTAGGTTTACCACGGCCCGGAAGCGCGGTGTATTATCGTTAGTAATGTTGTCACTCGATGATTGGCCCGTGTCGTCGAGAAGATCTGTATACGGGGTTGCGCTTTCCCCGATATGGATCCGTTTGCTGGTCTGACTGGATAGGTTACCGGCTACATCTTCAGCTTTGGCAATGATTTCATGACTGCCGGCTGTTAGCGCGACTCCTGAAAGTGACCAATTTCCTCCAGCATCTACTGCAGGGGATCCTTTTAGGGTCCCGCCATCATAAACATGGACTTTTTTTGCATCTGGCATGCTATTCTCCTATTTCACTATTAATTTTGTTTATTCATCTCTGGGACTGTTTTCCAGCCCCAGGTTTTTTTGATTTTTACTTTTTTATCCGGAACCCAGATTAATATTCCATCGGGAGTAACCATTTCGGTTTGCCCTCTTTTTTGCTTACTCCGCTTCTCTGTTTTGACTGGTTTTTTCTTTTCCTGCATAGTAATTCCCCTTATTAAGCATTGGCCATAGGTTCTATCTGCCGGATCGTCCCGGCTATATCAATAGCATTACCGATAAATACCTGACCATCCCGGGGCTCTGCGATTTGGGGATCAAGATAATTGAATACCAAATATCCCCGGGTATGAGCCGGTTTCAATCGATCTACCCCTGATAAAATCTTTTCCGGATATACCGTGAAATCATTCTCATCAGTGATGGGATTATAAACTTTTACCCAAAACAAAAATTCAGAACGGTTTGGATCCGCTCTACTGTAAATACGGGTTTTGCGACAGCCCTCATAATCCCCATGATTCCTCTCCGATTGATTGAGCAGTACCGACCGGTTAAATGACGCTTCTTTATCCAGATCCCTTTTTGAAAAAAGAATCCATTTCATCTCATCGGCGGCAGTCTCATAAATGAAGTCCACCCGTATTCCCGGGTTGAAAAGTTCCAGATAGTACTTCAGCCCTTCTTTGGTCCCTAATAAGGTTCTCATCTTGGGATCAATTAACAGTGTATTCATATCTCCCCCGGGCAGACTTCGATCCTTGGCGTGCTCTTGCAGAAAGAAAGGATAATCAGTTCCATAATAATCTGTGGTTGTATCCGCAGGAATAAAAAATTTGGTTAACCGGGATTTTAAGATTGCTGTTTTTACGGCAGTTAAATTTTCAGCAATTGACTGCAATATCCTCCGAAGATAGGAATGTTCATTCGAAGATTTTTTCAAAAAGGAGGGCAATAACCACCAGAGATAATCAAACATTTACGGCTCCCAATGCTGTTTCCTGAGCATTTGAAATAATCTGTGTGTCCTGATAGCTTCGTCCCTTGATGGTCTGATTAATACTCACGGTGTCAATCTGGATCATTTCATCCGGGGCGGCACCCGCAGATTCCACCGGGCTTATTATGTCAACTGAGTACACACCCTCTACCTTCATAACCTCAGCGATGATTCTTGAAAGCACCAGATGTTCTCCGATCATCAGTTTGGTGTTCATATTCAAAAGCTTCTGCCTGACTCTTTCTGCCACATCTGTTAACTCAAATAAACTGAAGCGCTCTAGTATAAGCTCAATATTCACCGGTTTGACTTTGGGACTCAATACATGAACCGATGCCGTCAGGGGCTTTCGGGTTTTCACCCGGTTATAAACCTCAGTAAGAAGTTCCGGGGTGGGAATTCCATTCTCAGACGAAATCACCAGCCCCACGGTGCCGGGACCAAAGGGAAAATCATCCAGAATTTGCACCGATTTGACCCCCGGAACCGATAAAGCCCAGCTTCGATAAGCATCGGCCGTACCCCCGACACCCAGTTCATCCCAGCGATAAATCGCCCGCATGCGAAGATCATCATCGGTTTCCACATCCGTACCCACCGTCACCTGCCAACTTCGTAAACCGGCGCCCGCATTGACATCTTTATTGACGACACCATCGATGCCGGCAATGTGGGTGGTCATCCTGGTAATGGTTTCTTTCCCTACATTGTACTCAGTTCCAGTTGCTTCGGCTTCCACCAGGGTAAATGTTTCCGTTTCTCCCGCTTCTAATATCACATCTTCACCTGTTTTAAACCGGTATTCTTCCCCCAGATTGTTTTTTCCCGTTTTAACAATCGTACCGGCGGGAATTGTGATATTATCATCCTTGGGAACGTTTCTATAAAATGTGATATATCCAGTCGCTTTTTGTCCCGGTTTTCTTTTTAAACCTAATTCCCGCACTTTCAAATCCAGCCACTTGCCTTCAGCCGTCTGGATAAAGCCGCCGCGGGTCACGGTATGAATTAATTGATAAAGATCTGAAATCGCCTTGGCGATAGTCTCCAGTATGGTGCGGATAACGGAACCGGGATTGAGATTAGTAATGGCCGTATGGTCTACTACCCCCTGAATCAAATCATCGCGGACTTCAATGAAAGACTTGATCACGCTATTAGTCCACCACGATCATGTACGGTAATTCCCCAGAGCAGAGTCAGGGGATGAACACGCTCTAACGGTAAAAAGGTTACCTGCACTTGAATCTCTTCCGCCCTGTATTTGATAAGCTTTACCTGGATGGTTTTGGGATTGATCCGTTTTTCTTCTTCCAACGCAGTCTTAACAGATCGTTTAACAAGAGCCCGGTTTAACTCTGTATCGGGCTGGCCTAAATATTGAAATAATAATGAACCAATATTCTCATGACTGAATACATCACCGTAAGTTGATTCCAGCCGGTGACGAACGTCTTGCAGCAAACAGTCTGTACCCTGCACGACAAATAAATCCCCCGATGGATTCAGCATTAAATCGCCGGATTCGTCTAAATACAGGTCTTTACCTAAAATCACCATAATTCCGACCGCCTGCATTAGCCCACATTTGGTTTACTTTGAGTATGGGTATGAACCATCGACTATTTACTGGTGGTTTTTAGCTCTTTTAGCGCTGGTATTAAAACAGCCACTACATCAAAAACTTCATCGGTAATACCCCGCATCTCCTCAACGGTGATCTTGCCATCCTCCCGGGCAGCCAGGTATTTTTGATAAACATCCTGTGCTTCCCGGACAATGGACCGGTACTTGAATATTACCTGACCGATGGTGAATACATATTTCCACATGATTGTCTTCCCTTTCAGTTAATAGTGGCAATGACTGGAGCGGTTTGAACCTGGGCCGCCGCTGTTCCAGCCGTGGCCACTCCTGCTACCGTGATAGTCATAGACTTTATGTAATCATCAATGGCGGTTGCCAGGGAATCCGCTGTCTCATCGATTGATTTGTTTTCCGATACACTGAGGGCGCTTATGATGGCGCTTTTTAAGACCACTTTATTTAGCGGCAACTTTATACCTCCCGATAAGTTGGTTTACCATTTTCATGGAATTCCGCCACGAGTTTCTCATGGCGGTTTCGTTTGTGTGAAAGGTGAATCCATTCACGGTTACCCCGCTTTTCATAAATACACTGGTCAAAAGGAAGATTCTCTTGAATGATATAAGAAAACACCTTGCTTACCGGAATGTCTTTTACTATAAAGTCCGCCGCTTCCCCGTTTATATGTTGCGAGTATTGGGAACCCCCAACGGCATGATTTAATTCCGGGGAACGATACCCGCTGGTGATCAAGACCGGTTTTCCAAAATGCTTGCGAACTTCTTCCAAAATGACTTTGCATAAAGCTGCGATATTCTGGATTTGCTCTAGATTCGGAATGTTTTTTATCCCCTTATCATGAGCCGTCTTTGAGCGGGTAAATTCTTCCAGATAAAAATGAGGACTTAACCGCATTTTACAACCTCCGATAGTTCTGATCCGTTTAAGGGTTGTACCGGGGGTGTCGAGGGACCCACACCGGTACCATGGGTGTGGGCATTAAATAAGGTTTGGAATGTGGTCCCTTTCATTACAGCTTCCGTTGCATCCGCCCCCAGCAAGATTTCCGGAGCAGTGACCTTTACTTTGGTTTCACTCTCCACCGTCACGGTGCCGTCTTCATCCAGAATGATTCTTGATTTTTCGTCTTCAATGAGAAAGGAATTTTCAAACCCGGTGTCGGATATAAATCCCTGTATATAAGGTTTTGTAACATCGCCATTTTCAAAGCCGACCATCACAAGCGAATCTACCTTGGGCAATGCCAGCAGCCGGGTGGCGGGTGTCGCCCAGACAGTAAGTATTTCCACACTGGGAATCACGGGATGATTTTCATCGAAAGGCTTTACATCACAGGTATATGTTTCCGGTTGTACCGCCACCACTTTTGCCTTAATCGGCTGTTTCAGATAAGACACATCAGGCTTGATATGCTCTATGATTTTCTTTAAATACATTTCAATCATACGGCGGTTACTCCCAACATCGTCCTTCCGCCATGGTCCCATCGATAAATGGCGGATTCCACCAGATAATCGGTGTCATTTATGGTAACCACCTCTCCAGTGAATACAGGAACAATGAGTGTGGTGAGTTTTCTCCCTTTAACCCACCTGATGATATTCTCACCGGTTGAAAATGTCATTACCGGAGTTACCGATATATCCAAGGCCTTCCAGGTAAACGTTTTACCCCGTGTGAAATAGATTTGGGGGATACCGGTATGGTTTGATACATCCTTTGTAATCTTCTGCAGTACGAAAAAAGCCGATTGATTGAAGATGGGAAATACTTTATAAGACAGATCAGACTCCTCAATTATGAGGTTCAATCCGGAATCTTTTAATATTGCTTTAAGGATATTGGAAGCTGTCTCTTCCACAAACGATTGTGAAATAAAAAGTGAATTAAACGCAGCAGAATAGTCCAATGCTTCCAGGGTTACCTGTTTTAATTCGGCATGAACGGACGAAATAACCCCTTCAAATAATGCTCCATATTTACCATCATATCCCCATGAAATCATTATGGGTTTTCCTTTGGTGAGTGCCGGTGCGATAATCCCTTCCACATCCCTAAATGAAAGGGTCAATGAATCCATCGGATCATAAAGTCCGCAGCGAAGTTCAAATCGGTTTACCACCGGACTGATATCCTGATTATGAGCGATTACTTTTATGCCGGGAACCTGCATTATTCCGTATCCTCATCGGGTGTTTCACCTTCAAACTCTCCACCCATAGCATCCGCTTTACCTGCTTCATACTGCCGGGAGAGATAGTCATTTTCAGGACTACCCAAGACTTGGGACAAATTCTCATCTCCGGCGATGGCTTCTTCACCCCTGGCTTCCGCTTCCGCCTTAACCTGACTCTCTTGGACCTGTTTGGTAAGTTGCACTTCGATGGATTCATATTCGATTAAGATGAGATTCACGGAAACCATATCCAGGGAACTATCCGATACTTCCACAGACTTAATCAGGACCTGATGAATTCCGCAGGCTTCCGTGAGCGTAGAGGCAATATCAACCGCCTGGGGTTGGGCATCTTTACTGCTCCTGAACAGATTCTGAATAGTCTGGAACCGATCCGGCGCTTTTTCTTTTATTCGGCCGTTTTCATATGTTGCCGGGATCTCCAGAGTAAGAGTGACCTCCGCATCCTCGTACCCTATGGGCTGCTTTACTTTTCCGCTTCGACCCGGGATCTCAATCTCATCGATCTTCATGGACTGTTTAATTTTCATGGCCTTAGGCGGCACCGGCAGAATAATGCCTCCCAATAACACATCCATATAAGCGTTATTGCTTTGAACCGGTTTTAATTCCTGGAATACATTCATGGGAGAGCCACTTCTATTCGATCTGACTTTCCTGCCAATTCTTCAAAAACGTCCATGAGTTTGGATTTAAAATCATCAGGATCACCGTTATTTACCTGGATGGTGATACTGGAAACATGAATACTCCGGTCGATGTGGGTCGTATGACTTGCTTGAGATTGATTAAAGGTATTCTTGGTGATGTTCGCCGGATTAAAGGGATTTTGTTTCGCCGGGATGACGGCTTCGCCTTTATGAATGAAGGCCAGCATATCATTGGAAACATTGGCAGTCCCCTTTGCCAGCTTGGGAATATTGGGTATCGCAGGAATCCCCACTATGCTGGTTACGGTATTTACCGTTTCAAGCATGCCATTAATCTTGTCTACAAGCCCGTTGAATCCGCTTAATAAGGTTGTTTTTATACTCAACCACATCGCCGATACAATATTTCCTACACCTTCAAAAGCAGATGTGAAAAATGCATTAACCCCGCTGAATACGGATTGAATTAAATCCCAACCCTTCAAAAAAGGAATCGTAAGAGAATCATAGATTATACTGCCCATTGAAACGATTCCACCTACCACCCAATTGATCCCATCCCAGATAAATGAGAACACGTTTTTAACAATACTCCCAATGCCTAAAAACACGGCTTTAATTAATGTCCAGATACCGGTGAAGGTGAGTATAAATCCGCTATAAATAAATCCCAGCTCACCTTTTAATAAATTCCAGAGCCCTGTAAAAGCCGTCTTCATTCCCACCACCATGCCTTTGACCATATCTTTGGCAGCATTCAATGCTCCTGAAAAATCACCTTTTAAGATGCTTCCGACGATTCCAAATACACCGGTGAAAAAACGTAAAAACGTTTGTAAGACTCCGGTAATGATCTGAAAAACACCGGTAAAGCCGACTTTCAAAAAGTTAAACAGGGGCAGGAGATAGGGTTTTACTGCTGTAAAGATTCTTTTAATTATACCGACGATAAAGCCCACCACGTACGCTACTACACCGGCAAAAGCCATAACGGGAGACTTCATGCCGGTGAATGAGGAATTCCAGGACTGATACCAGTCTGCGACGGATGATTTGAGACGTAAAATTGAAGATTGAATCAATACAGCTAACGTCTTAAATACACTCCCAATCCAATGGAAGAAAGGCTTCATGACCGTCCAGGCGGCATCCACCGTATCCTTGAGTCCCAGAAAATTATGCTGCCAGGCTTGGTATAAAGCAACGACACCTAAAATGATTGCTCCAATCGGCCATAAGATACTCCAGATGGTTCCGGATAGCACACCCAGCGCTGTGGAAAGCGTCATGCTTGACACGCCGGTTCCGGTCATAGCCGCAGCCATGGAAATAAGGGATGTGGTTAGAGAGGAGGTGGATGTCAGCATGAGTCCCAGCATGGTAGTGGTTAGAAATATTCCGCCGCTTAAAACGGCCAGGATGCCAACGAGGGCAGTCGTAACCAAAACCACTTTAGAAAGCACCGGATGGGCTTTTAAAAAGCCTAAAAATTTATCCGATAGCAGGGTAATGGTTTTCATTGCAGCGGTAGCGATAGGCATTAAGTGCTGACCGATTTCCATCGTGACACCCGATATGGCGGATTTCATGAGGAGCCACATTCCTTTGGGTGTTTTCCTCACCGCCTGAGCAAAACCGGATGTTGAAATGGCGCCCTGTTTTATAGCAGCGTTGAGCTTTTCAAATTCTTTTTTAGGCGCTTTTAATAGGGGCGCCAATCCTTTCAGTCCAATCGTCCCCACCAGATCCTTCAGCATCACCGCCTGCTGCTCTTCAGAAAAACTCTTCATGGCCTTTTTCATATCCATTATCACAGCAATGAAATTCCGTTGCTTGCCCGTGGCTTCATCGTAGACCTTGAAGGTTTTGGAACCAAAAAGCTGATTAATCTTCTCCTGCTGCGTATAAATCTGGGTCATGGCGGTGGAAAGTCTCCTGGCACCGATACTGTTACCCTGTTGCCGGTTTGCCAGAATTCCCAGAAGCGTCAGTTGGGTTTCTATGGATTGGTTGAACGCCGGCACCGATGTATTGGCCATCTTTAACGCTTCGGTAAGGCCTTCTAAGGAAAAGCCGGTCTTGGAAAGCACCGTTGAAAACATATCGGAAACATTCCGGCTTTCAGATAAGGGGCGGTTAAATGACCTGAGTGTTCCGATGAGCATTTGGGCGGACTCACTCATTTCAATCTGATGCGCCGAAGCAAAGCTCAAGACTTCTCCAAAAGCCCCGGCTTTATTGCCCACTACATCCATCCCAAACCCAAGCCGGACTAGTTCTTCCTGCCCCTGAGCAATCTGCTGAGCGGTAAACAGGGTCTTGGCGCCTAACTCCATAGCGACATCCCCCAGTATCTTCATCTCTTCCGCGCCCACACCGGCCAGTTTTCCAGTGCGAACTAACTGAGTATTAAACTTGGAAGCCTGAACTACCGGGCCGATAAACGCCGTAGAGATCCCTACCCCCACGCCCAAAAGCTTGATACCGGCAGTGCGAAGATCGGTAAGCGCCCGCTTCATCTTCTGAACCTGAACAGCGCCATCGGTCATGGAACTTTTCAGGTTGGACGAACCAATGAGTTTGATGTTGATGGCTTGAGTGAATCCGCCACCGAAGCTCATGACTTTGTTTTCCTTTTTGCTTCGTCTACGGCTTTCTTCTCTTGGGTACTTAACCATTGACAGGAAGCATAGATTTCGCTGACCCTGCTTAAGGGTAGTGCATCCACCATTTCAAAGGTATAGGCCGGGAATTTCATGCAGATAATTGCTCTCATTTGCAGATAGGAAGTCTTATCAACTTCCCTTATGCGTTTCCCAGCTGTTTCACCGTCGCAGCTTCACTATACCCCAAAGCTTCCTGAATCTTCTGCGCCAGGGTGATGATTTTGCCCGGTGCCCACTTCCCGGTTGTGTTGTACTCAAAATCCTGATCATCGATTTCAGGATAAATGAGAAACGCTTTTACCAAACCCGGAAGCATATCGGCATTGGGTTTATCCGCCTGAACAAAGGGAGCAAACTCACTCCAGGAACATTCTCTGGCGATATAGAGCCCTTCATCCCCGGGAATTGTTATTTGAAAAAGTTTCTGGGGGTATTTGGCTTGTAATTCTTCAATGATTTTTTTCCGGTCAGTACTCATTTTATTTCCTTTATTTGTCAATTTTCTTTTCCAGTCGGTTTAAGACTTTTTCAATGTTCTTAAACCCTATATCAATGATTTCGCGAATATTTTTCCATTTTTCTTCTTCCACATCCTGCAACCTTTCCAGCCGGCTGATCCGTCCTTCCAACACTCTTAAATCGTTGCGAAAAAGGGTTAATAATTTGATAAACCAGCCCAGGGCCACAAGCATCACTGTCTGCAGAATCCCGAATCCCAGTTGCCATATTTCCATATTAAAACAGTCCTTTCGCATCCAGTGCAAATCCCGATACCTTCATTCCGATGGGCTCGCCATCATCGGAAAACCCGCCTTCCTGGTTGGTAAATTCACAACCGGTGAACACCTTGCTTTTCCATGCCAGTTTCCCGGGATAGAACACCACAATGGTGGCATTGTGAACATCCAACAGATCATTCGCGATCAAATCTCCAATCTTAAACTGCTTGGTCCCGGTTAAAATATTCTTCGCCGTCTCAAGGGCATTGACCAGCACTCCGGAAGCAATTTCCTTTACTTCAAAATCAATTTCATATTCCTTGTGAAAGGATCGGGTAACACCATGAGCTTTTGAATGCCCCGCGCCAGTTAACGGTGACTTTTCCTGTTTCACCTTCCAGTTAAAATTCTTAAGTGCCATGACTTTGATGCCGTTTACAAATAGAGAAACAGAATTACCGGCGATGCCATCCACCAACCCGCTTAGTGCTTCAACTGCCATTTCATTTTCCTCCCGATTAATCCAGGGTTACTTTGGATAAAATGATTTCCATCGCCTTCATGGAGTTCACCGACAGATGCACCGTAACTTCTCCCAGTGCCCGCATGGTCTCATCCGACTCCACTGCAATCTCATACGTGTCTATCTGACCGTTTTTAACCATTTGATCTAAGGGCGTTCTAAGATCCGCTTCCAAAAGGATGAGTCCCTCCCCGGCCGAATCATTGGGTTTTCCTACATGGGGAAAAGCAGCCAGCCTTACTTGTTTGCCGGCATAATAGATGCTTCTGAGTTTCTCAATACGATTATAGGTGTCTCCCAGGGGTGCCAGCGTCAAAGAATGTCCCACAATCAGGCCCACTCCCGCTTCAAGCCGGGCAAAATTGATTTTACTTTGAATAAATCGGGTCATCTGAGCCGGGCTGAATTGGGGATAAAGGGCGATCACCGTGGAGAGTTTTTCCCCGATGAGAGATTTTTGTATGGGAATGGAGGCCATGATCCCAGACATGGTGGCAGTCAGCGTATTGAAATATTCATTTCCACTTGAATCGATAAACTTTCCTTCCCCGGCAATCACCACGGCATTCTTGTTCGAAAAGGTGTCTGTCATGGCCGTAACTGTATCCACATAAGTCTGAATTTCACTGATGGTGGGTTTATTTGAATCTATTGGGCTGAACCGCGGCGGATCCAAAAGGGCAAACCGTTCCGAAAGGTTTTCCCGAACCATATAATCGCAGTGGGTAGTGATGGCGGTCCAAAGGGGAAGGGTGTGGGCGCCCACACAATGGAGCCAGTTAATCTCCGGATGATTTTCAAAGATGTTAAGCCCGTCAACATAGTTGCCGTTGGTAAGGGTCGCCCCATCGGTACCGCCGGCCATTTTCGTCGGAAGCAATGCGGCCGGTAGGTTTGGTCCCATTTCGATGGCCGTTACCAGGTTCTGATTGGCGTTGATGCCATCTGCCAGGTCGGTAACATTATTGCCCATGAAGTTGAACTCTTCATCGGTGCCGGTATTCAAAATGGTAACCGTCACGCTGGAACCATCATCCACCACATCCACTTCAATTCCGTTCCCGTAAACCCCGGGTTCAATGGCCTCCAACTTGACAGAGGGTGTTCCCCCGGAATCATTAAGCGTAAGGGATGCTTTTAAAGCATCGCCAATCCGCATCGCATAAATCAGGGAAGCCCCCGCATTGAAGGATTCTTCTAATGCTTTTAGTAAGGCTCCGGATTTAAATATCTGCCTGGCGGTCTCTTTATCTCCCACCGGATAGACTCTGCCTATCTCACCGCCACCGGCCCAACCCATCTTACCTTCAATGTTTGGCAGCGACGGGGGAACAATCGTTTTGCCGGATAGATATTCTGTGTAGGAATCAGGAATAAGGCGGTTCATTGGACTTTTCCTCCAAAAACAGGTTTGTTTAACCAACGGTTAAGAAGCGATGTAAATTCTTCTTCCTTAAGCCGAGAGGTATTGGAAAGGCCGTGTTCAGCTTTCAATGCTTCCATCACAAACGGTCTTATTTCAAACCGACTTGCCCAGAATTGCAGGGTCTTCTGGATCTCAGAATGTTTTGGTTTCTTCGTCGCCATGATTTTTTGTCCTCATAGTTGTACCTGGATTTGATTCATTGGAGGCGATACCCCCTGAAAAACCGACAGATCTACAATCCGGAACTTGAAAGTATTAGCTTTCTGATAGACCACCGGCAATCGGTCGGTAATCGTTTGAATGTCTGTTTCACTTTGATATTCTGCGTAAGCAACACGGATGGGGAGTTCAGTCACCGAATCGTTTAGTGTAATTCCGCCTGTGCGGGTAAGCTTATTTAAAATGTCATCTGCCTGTTTTACTAAATCACTTACAATCTCATTCCCGTTTTTCTCATCAGTAGATACAGCTCTGAATGTGAACCTTATCGATTGTTCATTATGGAATACTTTCGTTTCATCTGTTAGTGTTTTCCAGTCTCTAATTCCGGCACCCAGACTCTCCCGTTTATTTGCGGTTAAAGCAGTGAGCATATACGGATATTGGGGACTGATCTGAAATGCCAGTTCATCTTTAAATACAGCCAGTCCTGTAATTTCCCCGGATAAGTATTCCGCCAATGCTCGCTGGATTATCATAGGGTCTTTAACCTATTCATGACGTTTTTAACTCTGGTCTCAATGACTGAAGGCACCATTGATTTTCCATGAATAAAAGCCGGTTCCATATACGGTTTCGGTGTCGGCTTGACGTAGAAAAATTCCATCTTGTTTTCTTTATCGATTCCCTTACGAGCCAGCCACCCGCGAAAGCCGGGAGTGGACTCAATGTGCAGCCAATGTCCTTTCGTCCCAAATTCCACCGCTGCAGCATAGGATACATTTGTGCCTACAATAACTTCTGTTTGGGAGAGGGGAACAATCGTAATGGAGTTCCATAACTGTCCCTGGTCAATGGCACCGTGTTCTTTTATTTTCTCCTTCGCTTTGGCTTCAACCAGAGTAGCAAGTTCCAGCATACCTGCTTCCAGTTCTTTCAAAACAAGTTCACTGATCCCCGAGACCACCTTGCTTGCCTTTTCAATGGCCTTAAAGTCTATGTCCACTTCAATCATCATTCGCCTCCATCCGCCTGTCCCGTGAAATGCTTGTCCTGTAGGGTAGTCCCTCCTGTGAAATGCGGAGCATATTTCACCGGGATTCATCCTTTTCAAGATTCACCTCCAGATGCGTAACCGCTCCAAAAGCATTCTGCGGATTAATGTGGCTGACTATAAAGGATTTACCTTCAATCTCAACCCTGTCACCTTCGGCTATATCTGTTTCGTCACTACACACAATCACCAGGTCAGCCCCGATTTCCGTTAAGGATTTGGGTGAAAGCAGCTTTTGTTCGATTGGGTATTCCCCGATAATCTTTTCATTCGTTTTATATGCGCCGGCAAAACTTCCTTTATTCTCATCCACGCTGCGATATACCGTCATGGATTTGCCGAATGAGACTATCACATTCTCCACATCCGTCCGCATCGTCTCTTTGTCCATTGGGTTAAGCATTGCTGGATACCTCATAGACTTCGGGATAAGGAAATTTCCCTGCCAAAAGCAAACCCGACTCATCATCTAAGTGGGGAGCCAGCCGTTTGATCAAGCCGTGCAGTTTTTCAAGATAATCCTTATGCAGATCCGCCCAAAAGGATGGCTGCTTGGTTTTATCCACCGCTTTATCCCCGCTTTTGAAGGAAAAGTTTTTGGCGGTCTTGGCCCGCATCATCTCTGAAATGAATACCAGCGATTGGGACGTTAACAGTTCTAAAGAATTTTCCTGCAATGCCGGTGTAATCTCATCTCCTTCAACACCATAACGCATATGCAGAATAGAATTCACTTTCTTTAGGGATCGATTGATCGTGGATACATACTGATCCTGAGATAAGAGCGCTTCGCTCCCGGTATCATCTATCTGCAGTTTGAGTTCCGTTATGAGACCGGTTATCGTCATTTACCTTTTGCCTGGGGTTTGGGTTCAGTAGCCGTTTCTTTTTGACTACGAGCAGTCTTCCCTTTATCTGGAATGGAAAGACTGGCGGTATCTGAATTCTCTACTTTAACCTTATCCTGCTTATGAGATGATGCTCTGGGTTTTTTGACGGGTGGTCGCTTGACAACTTCTTTGAGATATCCCTTTTTAATGAGCACCATCACATCCTTCGGTACCGATTCAAACTCAACTTCTTCACCGGGTTTTAAATCAAAGCGTCCCTCACCGTCCATGAGACGCACCGGTCTTGGATTTTTCAGTTTTACCATGATTCTTACCCCAATATCTTGATTTTAACGGCCAGATCCGGGCGTAAGACCCCAATGGCAATTTCCATCCAAATGAGCCACCCAACCTTAAAGCGCAAGGTCTGACGGACCGTTTCACTTACCAGTTTCTGACGGATAGCGTATTTTCCCACTTCTTCATCCGGGAGGATCAGGATTTCATTCACATCGGCGGTGGCCGTGGTGATGATGTTGGCTCCGCCGTATAACTTGATAACGCCCTTGGTTCGAAGCTCGTTTTTTGTCTGTGGGTCCAGATTCCAACTTCTTAAATCATTAAAACGGGCACCCCGCATTACCAGGTTTTTGACTGAAAGCTCTTTGTCTTCAATAATACTCATGGCCTGATTCAGGGTGGTTTCCGACAAGGTCGTACCGGTTTGTTCGATGGTATTTTCTGCCGGAATCGATGCCGACAGCGCCTGATAGGCATAGGTATCAATGGTTTTTCTGA
>CAZJWP010000038.1:0-2961 GCA_964549745.1 uncultured bacterium
TTAAAAATGATTCAACCACGGCCATAGACCGTGGTTTTCTCTATATCGGGATAACACCACGAATAATATCCACTTTTTCCATAGTTCGATCATACCCTTCGCGGATTGAGCGTTCCGCCTGGTCAAAGTCAAACATTTTGAGATCGCCAAGTTGGGGCTGGATCAACACATCAGGCGGTGACAGGGAGAGATTGATTGCGGCAATTTGCTTCTGCATAATATTGATAGTAGCGGCCATGACATCCAGTAAATGCGGGGATTTCTCCTCGCGCCGAATCCATTGCGTAAGCAGAGTCTTGAGCCGTTGACTTGTCCGCCCATACTGGTCCAGCAAGCGTTGTGTCAGAGCCTTTTTTTCCGTAGAGATCAGTTCGGAAATATCTTTGGGATGATGTGCGGCCTTCGGACTTGTCCGATTTCGACGGGACACTTTGGTATTTGTAAGATCAACGGCAATGACCACTTCTGCGCCAAGATCACGAACCGCCTCTACCGGAATTGGGTCCACCAAACCACCATCGACCAACCAACGATTCCCTTGTTTGACCGGCGTAACAATACCCGGTACACCCACACTGGCACGAATGGCATCGGCTAAAGAGCCGCGATCCAAAACAATGCGTTCACCGGTATCCAAATCGGTCGCCAGAATTGCCAGAGGTATCTTAAGGTCGTCAAATGTTTTTGCCGAGGTATTGATCGCTAACAGGTCTTTGATCCGTTTACCATCGATAAATCCGGATTTGGGGAAGACGAGATCCATATAGGACAGAACTTTCCGCCAATCCATGGAGAGCGCAAATTCGGCAAGCCGATCCAGGTCACCGGCAGCATAAATCGCTCCTACATAAGCCCCGATACTGGTCCCGGAAATACAATCAACTGCAATTCCAGAATCCGTTAACGCCTGGAGCACACCAATGTGAGCCCAACCCCGGGAAGAACCGCTTCCCAGAACCACACCCACTTTGGTCGTCTTACTCATTTATCAGATGGATATCCCAAAAAGTCCGGTAGTACTTTTTCCACAATATCCTTATGAACCAGAATCGTACGCATTTTCAGCTTGATATAATCATCCCGGTAGAACATGTATCCATCATATTTCCCACGCCAACCGCCGCTGCCGGAATCTTTGATCAGGAACCAATCATGACGTGCTTTATGGGTCATGCCCACTAAATGAATTCCATGATCATCTGTCGTGGTACGGTTGTAAATCCTGAATTCACGCGAATCCTGGTCAATATATTTCCACGGGATGTCAAATTCGGGTATGATTGCTGCATCGCTCAATCCTTCAATACCTGGCTCGGATACATCGCCGCCAATACAGACCGTATATCCGCTCTTCGCCGCCGTTTTTATGACAGAATAGAAATCATCCAAAGGAACATTGTAATAATGATCGCTATGCCACCAGTTATCGTGTACGGCATATTCATCGTAGGTGTAGAACGGATATCTAAGGGTCGACATGAGCGCCACATAATCATTGAGATTGATATGTAACACCTCGTCACGAAACGTTTCCGGGGTGTACGTCTTCCCTTGCCATTCAAACGTCTCGGGAGGTTTACCCATTGTTTCATTTAAAATGGCTTTAACGTGCTCTAAAACAAGATCCTCGTCCCAGAGATCATTTGCCTTAATCCAATCGAGGTAAACATTCAGCTTTTGGTACATTGCACTATGGTCGTGTAAGCCATCTTTACGAAGCACTCCGGGGTAAGCATCTTCGGGAACCGCCCCATACATCTTCCACATTCTGAGCACAGCCTCCGCTTCCGACCCTTGTCCTAAATTTGAATTACCTCTTTCTTTCACATAGCGTCGGACTTTTTCAAGGTATTCGTGATATACCGTAAACATTTCGGAAATTTTTATCTTTTGATGGGTCTGACGATAGACCTCCGACTCCAGGTAGGATGTGGTACTAAAAGACCAACACGTGCCGGTACTATATTGCCGTACCGGAGGTAAATGAAAGGCCTGGTCAAATTCACCGGGCCCATCCGGCAGGCGTACACTCGAAAAATCAACGGTCATGATTTTTCGTTCTTCTTTCTTTACCTTACTCAGTGAATCCTGCCGGGCACGAATCATCGCCGTTGTATCTTTTTCAGCTTGTTCACGGGCTTTATCCTGTTCGGATATCTTCTTCAGCGCCGGATCGTGATAGGGCTTTCTATAGCGCAGAGATTGTCCAAAACTCAACGATAAGACGATGAAGCACCAAACCCATATTGAATGTTTAGATTGCATTTTCCCCTCCAAGATTGAAATAAAATGTACGTATTCTATTTTGGCGGGTAAAGAATAGATTGCGTTCCGCATTGCGAGGTTAACTTAAAAGTATTAGCTTTTTGGGCTTGATTTCGATCAAAAATTTTTGAATTAATTTTCATCTGGAGGGATAATGACTAAATTAAAAACTATCACAGGTATTGGATTTGTATTTCTGGTAATGGGTTGTTCCTCGATAACCTTTATACCCCGAGAGGGAACGGCTTCGAAATTCAATCTGGCAACGGTTGAATACGTTAATCAGATGAATCAAAGCCAAAATGAAAAAATCATTGAACAACTCCAGGATCAACTGGAAGGTGTTGTCACCAAGGTTACCGAACCGGATCGGGAGAAAATTGCTGATTTGGAAGCTCAAATTGCTGCCCAGGCCAAACTAATTGAGAATATCCAGGCTTCCGTAGACAGTACACGTAATTCGGTTCAAATGGTGTCAGGACGTTTACTCAAGGATATCTCCGATTTGAAAGCATCCAATAAAAACACGCAGTTATTCATTAATCAATTCAAATCGGATGTAGAAAAACTTCCGGAAAAAGCATTGAAGGAATTTGATAATGCTATTAATGATTATCTGAAGAAATCAAATTCTGATCAGTAAATTAAACTTTAATTTCAAAAAAAAAGCCCCCCGAATTTCGGGGGGCTTTTTAG